>JAOAPQ010000414.1 GCA_025462965.1 Bryobacterales bacterium | reverse complement strand
CGCGATTCCCACATTCCCACCGCCGGCCACGACTGTTTATTTTCAAAATCCAACCCAAAGAAGGAACCCCTCAGCCGGTCCCTTCCCTCCTGCCTTCCAGGCTCATTCTTCAATGAGAAAATGCTGGCAGGCACAGTGGTCGATTCGAAGAACTTTGTGGGGGACGGCGGCTGGCAGCGGGCTCTATAACCCAGGATCGCCCGACCCCTGAAAGAGCGGGACCAGGGTTCACCTCCCCCCACACGACGCGATGATATGACACCACGTGAGGAGCATTGCGCGGAACGTGTAAAGTTTCTGTAAATTTGCAGCGGCTCGGTTGGAATGTGATGCTGGTCAAGGATTAGATGCTCTTGCTCTTGCTGGCAGCGGTGGCCTTCTCCACCGGCGGGTATTTCATGAAAGCGGCGAACGGGTTAACGGCGTTGACTCCAAGCCTGCTTGTATTTGCCTGCTTCCTCGCAGGCGCGACGTTTCAGACGTTGGCGATGCGGGGCCTTGAAATGGGCCCCGTCTATCTGTTCGTACTCGGTCTGGAATCCGTGCTGGCGTTCGGGTTCAGCGTGTTTCTACTGCATGAGAGCGCGACGCCATCGAGAATTCTGGCCGTCGTACTGATTACTGCCGGCATCATCCTGTTGCGCCGTTAATCCAGCGCTTTGATACGGATGTTCTTGTAGTAAACCGTGCTGCCCGGATCGTGACCCTGCAGCGCGATGGTGCCGGGGCCGACTCGCCGGCCCGCGAAATCTTTGGTTCCGGCCCAGTCCGCCGGTTGCGTCCAGTTTGCGACCACCTTGCCGTTCAGTTTCACGGTGATGGTGTTGCCTTTGGCGGTGATGTCTTCCGTGAACCACTTGTTGTCCGGGACGAGCTGTTGATTGACGTCCTGGACCTCATAGATGCTCGCGGTTTTACGGGGGTCGGACTTGTAGGTATTATTCACCTGAATTTCAAAACCTTTGGTGGGCCAGCTTTTGTCCTGGTATTCGGTTTCGATATAGATGCCGCCGTTCGAACCGGGCAAGGTCATGACGTCGACCTTCAATTCAAAATCCTTGAACGTATGGTCGTGGAAGTCGCCGACGTAAAAGCAGTGGCTGCGTTGGCCGTGCGCCACGATGGCGCCATCCTTGACGGAAAAGGTCTCAATGTTTTCGTTGGGCTTCCAGCCAGTCAGATCCTTGCCATTGAAGAGCGAGGTCCAGCCTTTGTCGGAGGCGGTGAGCGGCGAGAGAGCAAGCAGTAAGAACCAGGCAAGTTTGTTCATCGACTGTCTTTATTGTGACAATTCCTGGCACATACCGGGAATGCCGCGCTCGAACATGGGGCTGCTCTTCATCCCGAGGTCGCTGAGGTCAAGCCGTTTCACGGCTTCCGCCGGCCCGCCCGCGCAAGCGGTTTTCACGTGCGCGCGAAGACTCGCGATGGTTTGTACCCACTTCTGGAGGTCGGCCTTCTTCGCGACAGGGCCGTGTCCCGGAATCACCGTGTCGAAGTCGTACTGGAGCGCCTTGGCAATCGTCTTGTCCCACTCTTTGATGCTGCCGCCATTCGCCCCATCGATAAATGGAGCGCCGCCGTTCACGAAAAGATCGCCGGTGTGGAGAACGCGTTCGGATGGGAAATACATTACCGCGTCGCCGTTGGTATGGCCGCGGCCCAGATAGTGCGCCTGGACCTCTTTGCCGCCGAGGAACACCTGCGCTTCGTCGCCAAAGGTGATGGGCGGAAGTCCGGGCTGTTTGTTCGTGACCATGTTGGCGCGGGCGTTCTTCTGGATCAGGATATCCGCGCCGGCGGCGAGCAGCGCTTCATTGCCGCCTGTGTGGTCGCCGTGCTGGTGGGTATTCAGCACATAACGGACCGGCTTGTCGGTTACGGACTTCACCTTGGCGAGAATTTCCGGTGCGTCCTGCGCGAATTTATCATCCACGACGATCACGCCCTCGGTCGTGGGCAACACGGCCACATTGCCGCCATTACCGATGATGACGTACATATTCGCGCTTACCTTTTCCATGGTGAGCGGCTGCCTCTGACCTTGCGACCACAAGGACCAGATACCGGCGAACGCCACGGCGGTTCCGGCCAGGCGAACTGCTGTAGTTTTCTTCATTGTGTTATCGACTATAGCCCTTTTACGAGGATCGTCAATTCATTCGAAGTAAGAGTCTCACCGGACCCGGGAGCGGGGCAGGTGACGAAGACGCGATATTCGCCCGGCGCCCGCATATCGTACAGGGTAGCGATGGGGATCTCCGTCACGACAGGTTTTCCCGGTGGAAATACGACTTCGACGGTTTGCTGGCTACGTTCCGGACTCAGGATCTGCCGGCCGAACGGAGTCAGCTGCGCATTCGAACCATCCGGGGTTGTCAGGTGGACTGAATAGTAGAAGAGCCAACCCGGCAGCCTCGCGCGGCGCTCCACCGGGCGGGTATTTTTCAGCGCAACGGAAAGCGTCGGTATGGGTTCGACAAGGTGAATCGAGAGGACGAAACCGTCGACTTCCGGCCCCCACTGCCGGTGTGCCTCGCCCACCTTGTCACGGCGGGTATCGCGCATGACAAAACCAAGGTTGGCCAGCACGTCCATGACTCTTTCGATGGTCCGTCTCATTCCATTGGCCGGCTACTCCCGGTTAAGAGCTTTAATACGGTAAAACGGCTTGCTCTTCTCCGCGGGGTCCATCGGGAAGGTGTCCTGCGTCTTTTCGGGATCGTAGCCACGCCATAGCCAGGTCATGGCCTCGGGCAACTCTGCGTTTCCCTGCGCTCCGTTATGGGTTCCGACCCCGAAGCTGAAGTGGAAATCGTACTCGCGGAATTTCAGCGAATTGATCATGTTGACGTTGTTGGCAGGCCAACTGCCGAACGGATTTTCCAGATCTTCCGCGCCGTCCTGCGACCAGACGCGGATATTGCGCTTCTCCTCGCGACGCACCCGATAAGGGAATGTGTTGCCGCCATCGAACTGCCCCGGGTGGTTCTGCTGCAGATTGGCGAAGCTGGCGATGCGCATGAGCACTCGCGTGAACTGATCGTTCTGCCACCATGCGGCGTTAAAAGCGGAAATCCCGCCCGACGAGTTACCGGCGATAGCACGGCTGTAGCCGTCCTTTCGCACGTTGTACTTGGCGTAGACCTCGGGCATAATCTCATCGCGAAGGAACCGCGGGAAGGCGTCGGACACGGTATCGTACTCGATGCTGCGCATGGCCTTGTCACCGACCTTCCCGGGTGCGATGAACACATGGATGATGACCGGGATCTTGCCTTCGGCGGTCAGGTTGTCGAAAACATTCAATGAATTCGCCAGCCCGTTGCGATTCGCCATTCCCTGGCCGTCATGCCAGACCATCAAGCAGGCCGGCTTGGCAGGGTCGTATTGCGCGGGAACGTAAATCCACCAATCGGACTTCATACCCTCATAGATTTTGCTGGTGTGGACCATCTTCTCGGATAGCTTCCCCTCCGGCACGCCGGCTTTGAGGTACGATTCCGGACCGTATGCGGGAACATCGTTCTTTCCGCCGAGCTTGTGGCCGTCGACCACGTAGTAGAACAGGTGTGAGGTGCCGGTACGCATCCGGCCCTTATAGAACCAGGTGTTCGAGGTTCCTATGCGCGAGAGCGCACCTACGCGCTGATCGTCGACGTAGAGATCCGGAGCGCTTGCCGATTCCATTACCCAGAGGAAGTCCGGCCCTTGACCGATCACCGCTGTGCCGTCCTGGATCGGCTTCGCCCCAAGTGTGGCTGTGAGCGCCTGGGGGAACGCCGGGTCGTTCGGATTGCGCGAAAGATCGAGCAACTGCGGCACAGGAAGCTTTTCAGCAGCCAACACGGAGACAAGCGTCAGGACGGAGAGGACCAGCAATTTCATGCTGCTATTCTATGCTGCCTGAGCCGGTAATATCCGTAAGTCCCTTGGTTTATTGGCTTTTATGCTAGCATCGACCAAGGGATGGGTGCCGATTGCTGGACATATTGAAGGGGCCTATCCTGGCGCTGCAGGAGTTTTTTCAGCTCACCGGCAGCGCGATGCGCAACCTCTGGCGCCAGCCGCACTATACCGACGACATCCTGCTGCAAATGGACTCGATCGGCGTGGGCAGCCTTCCGATTGTCGCGTTAACCGGCTTCTTCAGCGGCGCGGTCATGGCACTGCAATTGGGCAGCACGCTGGCACAGTACGGGCAAACCGGCCGCACCGGTGAAGTGGTTTCGCTGATCCTTGTGACTCAGCTGGGACCCGTGTTGACCGGGCTGCTGGTCGCGGGACGTAACTCCTCCGGGATCGCGAGCGAACTCGGCTCGATGAAGGTAACCGAACAGATCGATGCCATGCGCGCGCTGGGCACCGACCCGGTTCAGAAGCTTGTGACGCCGCGCATGATCGCAACGGCCGTGATGCTTCCATGCCTCACGGTGCTAGCCGATTTTATCGGGATGTTCGGCGGATTCATCATCGCCTACTATATTTATGGCCTGGACCCTCAGCAATACTGGAGCACCACATGGCGCTCACTGGCGTGGCGCGACGTGCTGCAAGGTGTGGTAAAGCCTTTTGTTTTTTCTTTCGCCGTCTCGCTGATCGGGTGCTACTACGGGCTGCGTACCACGGGCGGGACGCAAGGCGTGGGCCGGGCGACGACGCAGGCGGTCGTCGCTGCCTCAGTGACCATCTTCTTCCTGACTTTTTTCCTGACTCAAATCTTCGTCAGCCAGGCCCCCGCATGATGCCCCAAGAACCGGAACAAAACGAGGGACCGGTACTACGATTCGACGGCCTAACCACGGGTTTCGACGAAGCTCCCGTCCTCAAAAACGTTTCCTTCGAAGTGGGAAAAGGACAGACAGGCATTATTTTCGGCGCGGCCGGGAGCGGGAAAAGCGTTCTCTTAAAGACTGCAATCGGCCTGGTGAAGGCCTGGTCCGGTAAGGTCCAGCTCTTCGACCAGGACATCACCGGACTTTCCGAAGAGCAATTGTTCGACGTGCGCAGTAAAGTGGGCATCGCCTTTCAGGAAAGCGCCCTTTTCGATTCGCTCACCATCGAACAGAATGTGGCGTATCCCTTGCTCAATCAGAAGGCTGTGAAGTGGGAGCCCAAAGATGTGCGGCCCAGGGTGAAGGAGGCGTTGGAGTTCGTCGAACTCGGCCAGACGCTCAAGAAGTTCCCCAGCGAACTTTCAGGCGGCATGCGCCGCCGTGCCGCGATCGCCCGCGCGGTGGTCACCAAGCCGCCGCTGCTGCTCTATGATTCGCCGACCGCGGGCCTGGATCCGATTACCGCGCACACTATCATCAGCCTGATTATCAAGGAGCGCGATGTGGATAGCACCAGTGCCCTGGTAGTGACGCATCGCTATCAGGACGCGAATCTGATCGCGAACTTCCGTTACAATCCAGACAATGGGCAATTGGTGGGCGCGCCAGAGGAGACCGGTCCCAGCACTAAGTTCATGGTGATGCGCGAGGGCAGCCTGATCTTCCATGGCAGCCAGCAGGATATCGAAGCGTCTACAGACGAATATGTCCAAAAGTTTGTGAAGCGCCCCGACTGATATATGGCTGACCCGAAGAAAGTTTCCTGGGCCCAGTTGAGGGTCGGTATCGTAGCGGCGGCATCCATGCTTTTGGCGGCCGTCCTCATCTTCCTGCTTACGGGTAAGAGCAACGTATTTCAGGGCACCTTTCTACTGCGCACCTACATGGAAGATTCAGCGGGGATGTCGGAAGGCTCATCCGTCCGACTGAACGGCATTCTGGCGGGCAGCCTGAAGAGGATCCGGCTGTCCGGTCAAAGCGATCCAAAACGGACCGTGGAAATTCAAATGGATATTCGAGAGAACTTTCTGGAGAACATTCCGGAAGACTCCGTTGCCGGGATCAGCGCTTCCAACCTGTTGGGCGATAAGTACATCAATATCACCAAAGGCAAGAGCCCGAAACACGTGCAAAAGGGCGGCGAACTGAAGAGCGCCCAGGTGCAGGATATTCCACAACTTGTGCAGCAGAGCTCTGTCATTTTGACCCAGTTTCAGGATGTGGTGGAACGCGTGGATAGTCTCCTGAAAGACGTCGACAGCGGAAAGGGAAACATCGGGAAATTGCTGAAGGACGAAGAGCTTTACGCGCGGGTGAACGAGACGGCGCGCGAAGTCGATCAGCTCGTCAAAGACGTGCGGAACAGCAACGGCACCATCAACAAGCTAATCTACGATCCCGGCCTGTACAACGATATCCGCCGGCCCATCCAGCGGCTGGACGACATCGTCGCGGCGATTCAAAAAGGACAGGGAAGCGCCGGCAAGCTGCTTAACGACACGGCCCTTTACGACGAGGTTCGCCAGTCAATGACCGAAGTTCGTCAGATGGTCGACAATTTGAATGCGGGGAAAGGCACCGCGGGCAAACTGCTCAAGGATGACGAAATTGCAAGGCAGTTGAGCGCCATCGCGTCGAAGATCGATACGGCTGTGGATCGCCTGAATGCGGGACAGGGGACGCTAGGACAACTGATAGTGAACGCGCAGCTATACGATTCTCTAAATGGCGCAACCCGCGAGGCGCAGCTGCTTGTAAAAGATATGCGAACGAATCCCAAAAAGTTCCTACGCATCAAGCTCGCAATCTTTTGAGCGGCGCGCGTCTCATCGTCAACGCCGATGATTTCGGCTTTACGCACGACGTGAACGCCGGAATCGCGGCCGCCCATCGCGAGGGAATTCTCACCGCCACCACCATCATGGCGAATGCTCCCGCGTTCGACGACGCCGTGCGCCTGGCAAGGGAGAACCCGTCGCTCGATATCGGCTGCCATCTCGTGCTGGTGCAGGGCGAAGGGCTGCCCGCATCGATCCCTGAACTGCTGATAGCGCTGGCGAGGCGGCGCATCGACGTTTACGGCGAACTACAACGGCAGGTGCGGAAGGTTGTGGGCGCGGGCATTCGGCCGTCGCATATCGATACGCACAAGCACACACACCTGGCGCCGCCGGTGCTGGACGCGGTGATCCGCATTTCGCGCGAGTTCGGTATCCCGTGGGTGCGTAAGCCCGTTGACTTCCCGATGCGTGGAAGCGGGACGTCAATTACAAAGCGTTTTGTGCATGCAGGGGTATGCCTGCTGGGGAATCGTTTCGAAGCCCGGCTGCGCGCGGCCGGATGCCGCACCACGGATTACTTCACGGGTTTCCAGGTCACCGGGCGACTGGGAACGGCCGAGATGCAAAGGCTGATTCGCGAGCTTCCTGACGGCCTTACGGAGCTGATGTGCCATCCGGGCTTCCTCACGGACGAACTGCGGGGCGCGTCAACGCGTCTCAAGGAGAGCCGCGCGATCGAGTACCGGGCGCTGACTTCGCCTACCGTGCGCCAGGCGCTTGTCGAACGTGGCGCCCGGCTAGTTTGCTATCGCGATCTATAATACTCGCAGAATGGCCGCGACTCTTTTTGTAGTGGCAACCCCCATCGGAAACCTGGAAGATTTCACTTTCCGAGCCGTCCGGATCCTGAAAGAAGTCTCGTGGATTGCTTGCGAGGACACCCGCCAGACGCAGAAACTCCTGCAGCACTACGACATCGGGACACAGACAGTCAGCTACCATGAGCACAACGAGCTGGAGCGTGCGAAGGAACTGGTAGAACGGCTCCTGCATGGCAGTTCCGGCGCCCTGGTTTCGGATGCCGGCATGCCGTTGGTTTCCGATCCGGGCTACCGGCTGGTGAAGGCCGCGGTGGAGGCCGGCATTACCGTGCAGCCCATTCCGGGCGCATCAGCGTCGCTGACGGCGCTTGCCGCCTCAGGGCTTCCGACGGACCAGTTTCACTTCGCCGGGTTCCTTCCCGTGAAGCCGGGACAACGGTTTCACGCGATTCAGGCACTGCGGAACGAGGCGGCAACCGTCATTTTCTATGAGGCTCCGCACCGGATTTTGGACGCGCTCGCGGATATCGAGATCGCCCTCGGCTCGCGACCTGTGGTTGTAGCGCGGGAACTGACCAAGGTCCATGAAGAGTTTCTGCGTGGCACGGCGGCCCAGATACGCGCGAAGTTAGCAGCGCGCGATGCTGTTAAGGGAGAATTCACGATCCTGATCGGCAAAGCGACCGCGCCCGTGGCGGATGAAACGCCGATCGACGATGCCGTTGAGTCCTGCATCCGCGGGGGCCTTTCGCGCATGGAAGCGATGAAGCATGTAGCGCGGCAGCGCGGTTTGTCAAAACGCGATGTTTACCGGAAGATTGAGATACTCGGGAAACGGTAAGCGGGTAACAAGTCAAATATTCGCGTTTGCGCACTTAGTTGCCTAGCGGGACAACCAACTCCTTTGGAATAGATCTTAGATACTGATGCTCAGAGCCATGCTGGCAATTCTCTCAGGCTTCGCCGTTATGGGGATTACGGCAATCGGGAGCGATATGGTGCTTGGCCGGATCATGCCGAGCCAGTTTGGTCAAGGAGGAGAGGTAAAGAGCGCCAGTATGCTGGCGGCGATTCTGGCATATACCCTCGTCGCCTGCGCGCTCGGCGGCTATGTAACGGCGGCGATAGCGAAGGATCGCCCGGTACAATCCGCGGCGCTGTTGGCGACGCTCATCGCGGTGATGACGATCGCTAACCTTGTCGTGATGCCGGGCAGCACGCCGCTCTGGTGGAAGATACTGGGTGGCGCACTTTCGGGTCCCTCCGCGTTTTTCGGCGGATGGATCCGCGCCAGAACGGAGAAAACGCAAATCCTAAAGTTAGGAGGCCGCGATAAGTTCTAGCTGCCGGAGATGGTTCAAGTCGTGACCGCCCATGGTTTCGATGACGGTTTGGAAGGTCATATCGCCTCGTTCCGGGTGATTGAGTGTCCGGGAGAGCGCCGATGGGCCCGCGGCGTTGATGAAAATCCGATTCCACTCGCGGACCGCTGAAAACACTGCCAGGGCTTCGCCTGCCGGATAGGAGCCGTACACGGCGGCCCACTTATCCTGATCGAAGGGTTGAATGACATGATGGTCCTCGGCTAATGCCTGGCGAAGGCGGAACCCAAACACGACCTCACAATCGGCCAGGTGGCAAAGGATCTCACGCGGGCTCCATTTTCCCGGCGCAGGCGGCTGGTTGGTTTGTTCCGGATCGAGTGTTTCGAAGAGACTGCGAAGCTTGGCCGGTGTTTCGGCGATTACCTCAAGCGGTGGGCGGTTTCCAAGGTGCGAGGCGTAAGGATTCATATCCTGATAGTTTTCCATATTAACCAAGCCGCTCCTGCGACGAATCCGAGGGCCGCCTGATATTCACGATTCTTCCAGTAAAGCCCCGGATCGAAACTGAGTGCGTGGCCCGCTGGGACGAGGCGGGGAAGCAGCGCGGGAACCTGGCTCGCGTACCTGGCGTAATCCGGGAAGATGCCGCGCAGATGCTGTTCTTCCAGCTGAATTACCGGTAGATAGATGAGGAAGAATACGGCGGCAAAGACCGCCCCGAGTGCGATGCTCCGAGAGGCGGCGACAAGGCCCGCGGCGACGAGCAGAGTTCCGATATACAAGGGATTACGAAGAAAAGCGTAAGGACCTTCAGTGGCGAGCCGCTGGTTCTTCGCGAGATTGCCCGCCGCCCAGGCGCGCAGCGCCAAGCCGGCGAGCGAAACAGGCAAGCCGCAAGAGAGCGCGAGGGGCGAGGGTTCGGAGAACCATGCAAAGGCGGCTACCAGGACAAAGCCGCCGGGTACACGCAGCTTCGCCACTTGATCGGCATAGGGCTTAGGAAAAATCACGCGTGACAGATGACCCGCGCTTTCAGAGCAGTAACGACTTGTTCGGGCGTAACGGCACGCATCGCCGGGTCAATGGCGGAACCCCGCACATAAGCGCCGCTGCGTTTCACATCCCGGCAGCTCTTTTCGGGCTGGTATTGAATCACAGCTTCCGGGCTGGAAATGACCGTGAGCGAATCGCTGTACGGACCATTGCGAGCCGGGTCGGTGGGCCCGAAGATGGCCACTCCCGGTTTGTTCAGCGCGGCGGCGAGGTGCATGGGGCCGCTATCCACGCCGACGACGGCGGTCGCTCTGCGTGTCGCGTCAATAAGGCCCGCAATGCTGCTGACGTGGACAATAGCTCCCGCGACGCTCTCCAGCGCCGCACGAGCGGAAGGCGCTCCGTTCAATACGAGCGGGAGGCCGAGTTCCTCTCGCGTGCGTTGGGCAAGGCGGGCGTAGTTCTCAAGCGGCCACTGCTTGCTGTTCCAGCCGGCAAACGGGCTTGCGAGCACAAAGCCGGATTGGGGGAGATCGCCCTCGGGACGACCGGCTGGCAACGGGAAGGATCGCAGAAGACTGACTGCCCCGGCGGCACGGGCAAGGTCCAGATTGCGATCCACTGCGTGGATCGATTCGCTGGGCGTCGATTTCGAATAGAACCACGCGGCGGCGCGTTCCCGGACTTGCGATGCGTGAAATCCAAAGATTTTTTCGGGCTTTGCGAGGGAGGCGGCAAATGCCGATTTCAACAGGCCCTGGAAATCGACGGCCAACGAGTAGGGAGCACGAAGCAACTCACGCCGGGTGGTCCACCATGTGCGCGGTTTCCTGCGGTCCAGAAGGATGACACGGTCGATGAATGGATTGTTTTCGAGGAGGGGCGCCCAGGCGGACTCGACCACCCAGGTGAGCGGCGCGGAAGGAAAGTTGTGCTTCAGCGACGCGGCGGCGGGAAGAGCGTGCAGCACGTCGCCCATGGCGCCGAGCCGGACGATGAGGATGCCGGGTTGCTTATTCCAATTGGTATCGCCGTTGGACATGTTCAATGAGATGCGCGGTCCGAAGCTCGTCGTGTGTCTCCTCGTGAACAATTTCCCGGGGCGCGAGGCGCTGAAGGAATGCACCAGCATCATCCTTTATGGAAACCACGAAATCTATTATGGCAAGTGCGGCGACGAGCTCCGCACGTGCCCGGGTGTCAAGAAGCGGCTGGGGCGGGTCGAGGATTACTGCCATAAGGCGCGCTTCGGAGGACCTGACTTCCTTGAGACGCCGAACGTGAGCGGCCAAGAGCGGGTCGAAGAAACCGAGAACCACGCTGAGAGGCGGGCGGAGGTCCACGGCTTCCGACAGGGTCAGGATTTTGGAGCGAGTATCCATTTTAGAAAACAGCGGTACCAAGCAGCTCGCGGGCGACCTCAACCACGCGGGAGGTTGGGACGCGCATCATGCAGCGGTGGTCGATGGGGCACTCACGGAGAAGGCAAGGGCTGCATTCGACCGGTTCGCGGACGACCCGCGCGAGGTCGCCGGTGGGACCGGTAGTACTGTCGTCCGTTGAGCCGAAGACGGTAACTGTGGGCACGGCGACGGCGGAGGCGATGTGCATCGCTCCCGAATCGTTAGTGAGGAAGAGCCGGCAGGCGGCGGTGAGATCGATGAACTCCCGGAGTGTCGTCTGCCCGGCGAAGTTGTGTGCTTTCGGCCCGATCAATTGGGCAACGCGATCGCAGAGAGCGCGCTCGGCTGAAGAGCCGAAGACAGCGATCGTTCCGCCGAGCTGAGAGGCTGCCTCCGCGAATCGTTCGGGCAGCCAGCGTTTCGCGCTGCCGTAGGCGGCACCCGGGCTGACGCCAATCACCGGCCCTTGGATGCCACGTTGCATTAAGAGAGCGCGGCCTGCCTCGGCCGCCTGCGCGGTGTTCTCGAGGCGGATGGGTTCGCCGGCCGGCATGGTGTCGAGAAGGCCGGAGCGGTGTAGCAGAGCAAGATAGTAGAAGCGCTCGTGTCGCGGGATTTCGCCGGGTTTAGGCACGGGGATTGCATCCGAGAGCAGCAACCCGCGGCCGTCACGCTTGTAGCCGATGATGCGGCGTATGCCGGCGAGGCGGGCGATGGCCGCGGCTTCAAAGGCGTTCTGGAACAGAATGGCGCAGTCGAATCGTTCGGCTTTCAGGCTGCGCGCCGCCATCCACTTTCGAGCGAGATCGTGATGCCCGCCGCGCGGCGTGTACGGGATTATGCGGGAGACAGCAGTTTCGCGCGCGTAGAGATCCGCAACCCACGGGCGGGCCAGGACAGCGATCTCGGCGTTCGGGTAGCGCTCCGCGACCGCGCGGATGGCGGGCAAGGACATGACCGCGTCCCCTACCCAGTTGGTAGCGCGAATGAGGATCTTTCTCAAGCTTTCGAATCAGCTGATGGGCCGTGAACGAGCGCGAGCTGAAGCTTTTCGGCGAACGGGGAAGTGGACGCGGGCTTTGGTGGCACGGGCGGAGGGACCGGCGGCCGTGCCGTACCCTGGGCCGGCGCCGCAGGAGCAGTCTCCTGTTTCGGCGACGGCGGAGCGAGAAAGCGATCCTTTTTAAAGACCGTGCGCTCAAGCGCCGGGTTATAGCTGGTGAAACAGCCATCGGACTGGCGGTCGCTGTCGATCAGGTGGCGCATGCTCTCCATCTTCGAATCCATGTCGTCGAGGTAATGGAGCAATAGCGCTTCGGGGAACAGCGGCAGCTTGGGGGAGCCGAATTCGAGCTTGCCGTGATGACTGATGACCATGTGTTCCAGCATGGTACGGAGGGCCGCCGGGAAATCGGGTAACGCCCGCAGCTTGTCGCTAATCATGCGCAGAGCGATCATCATGTGGCCGAGGAGCTGGCCCTCGGTGGAGTAGCCGAAACCGCGATCGTAGGTGAGTTCGTAAATCTTGCCGATATCATGCAGGACCGCGCCGGCAATCATGAGATCGGCGTCGATATGAGGGTAGTGTGCGGAAGTCAGCTTACACAGCTTGCAAAGCGAGAGGACGTGCTCCAATAAGCCGCCGAGGTAGGCGTGATGAATACTCTTCGCGGCAGGTGCGACACGGTAGCGTTTGGCGACGTCCTCGTCATCCAGCAAGGCATCGAGGAGATCGCGAATGTGAGCGTCCCCTACCTGAGCGACAGTGGCGCGGAGTTCGGCCCACATTTCGTCGCGGTTCCGCGTAGACGCCGGGAAGTAATCGGCGAAATCGACCTCGTGATCGGCCAGGACGCGGATTTTGTGAATGGTGAGCTGCGGCCGGTTCAGATGAAGCTGAACCAGGCCTTTCACCTTCACGAAGTGGTCGCGGTCGAAGGCATCCATGACCTCCGCGACGTTGTCCCACATCTTGGCGTCAACCTTGCCGGTCTTATCGCCAAGCAGAAGCGATAAGTAGGGTTCACCTGTCTTTTTTTCGCGTATCTCCTTCGATTGAACAAGGAAGGAAGCGGTAACCGGTTTGTTGATCTCCAGTTCGTTGATATAAGGAGACTTCATTTCGCCGGAGGTGGCGCCGGAGTCTGCGCGACCGGGGTAGTCGTGGGAGGCGGAAGCGGCGGCGGAGCGATCGCGTTGGGATTATTGCCGCTGCTCACGTGCGGGATCACACCGAGGAATTTCTTCTTCTTGCGTGAAGCGACTTCCTCTTTGGTCGTGGTTTCGGGCTTTAGCGTGGCCGGATCTTTCCAGGCGGTGTCCTTACCAGGAGCAGCGCCGCTATCCACATAGCCGCCGCGGATTTCGAGAAAGGCATCTTCGCGAAGCTTGGTGAGATAAGCGCGCAGGGCGGGTTGCAAGCGGGGTGCGTACAGCTTCTCCATGATCTCGTTCTTCACGTCGTCAAGAGAAGCCTGGCCGGGTGCGTACCGTTCTTCGACTTTGAGGATTTCGAAGCCGTTGGGGGTATCGACGGGTTCAGTAATGTACCCCTTGTTCTGGTTGAACACAACCTCTTCAATCTCCTTGCGCAGCATGCCGCGCTTAAAAGAGCCGAGCTCGCCATCGTTTTTTGCGGTTTCTGGATTGGCGGAATAGTCACGGGCGAGCTGCGGAAATTTTTCGCCCTTCCGGGCGCGGGCCACGAGGTCTTTCGCTTTCTTTTCAGCGGCGGCCTTCGCTTCGGGCGTTTTGTCCGTGGGAGCGACCAGGATTTCGCGCAGGAACACCATTTCCTCGCGGACAAACTCCTTCTTGTGCGCGTCATAATACTTCTGAAGGTCGGCCTGCGGAACGTTGATGTTGCGGCCCACTTCCTGACCAATCACTCTTTGAGTCAGAAGGCCATTCTTCATTTGTTGTTTTACGTCCTCAAAGGACATCCCGCCGGAATTTTGCCGGATCCACTCGTGGAACTTGTCAGGATCGGGTTCCTTAGCGTCTATCGTCTGAATATCCGCGAGCCGCCGGGTGACATCGGGATCCACGTTGATGTTGAGGTCCTTTCCCTTTTGGACCAATAGTAATTGGTCGATCTGATCGCGAAGGGCATCGGCCTGGTGCTGCCGCACTTCCTTTTCGAGCTCGGCCCCGGACAGGCCTTTTTGGGCGCGGATCTCGGCCTCGAGCTGCGCGCGAGTCTTGTCGAGCTCTCCTCGAGTGATGATGTCGTTGTTTACTTTTGCGACGATCTCTTCGACCACGCGGACATTGCCGGTTGTTCCCACGTCGGCAGCCGGCAGGAGGCCCCCGGCGACAAGGGCGGTTACGCCGAGCCAGTACTTCGAAAACATATATCCCTATTATACGTACGACGGATGTCTGCATTATACGTACGACAGATGTCTGCCCGAGACCAGGTATGACGAGAGATTCGCGCGGCGCTGCGATACCCTTTTGTGCGTGCCGGAGGCGACGCGACGAGGATTCACTGAATCCGGTTAACGGGGATATTCCGGCCCCCGGTATGAATCACCAGCCTCGTAACGCTGCCCCGGCCATCGAGATCGAACGTGACGACATCGTCGGCTGTCTTGCTGAAGAAGCGAAGCTCGGCTTCAGGAAATAACTCGCCCGGGGATTCCGCGTTCTCCTGCATCGTCAAATGATCGCCCTTCCGCGTAACGATCAAAGCGAGATTGGGCGAAAGCGCGTATCGACCGACCAACCGGTCGAGAAGTTTGGAGTCGAGGGCAATTGCAGTATGCAGCGGCAAAGGCTTACGGGGAGGCAATTCGTTGTAGGGGGTGAACCCTTCCCACTCGATCGGAGTGAATGTGTTCCTCAGCACTGTTTCCAGAATCTCCTTAAAGATCCCTTCGCCATTTGAACTGTTCGTCATGATGACGATGCCATCTTTCGGCTTGTCAAAAAGGACCGCGTAGTTTCGGAATCCCTCGTCATGTCCTTCTTTGAAAAAGACCTTACCGTAAGGACTCCAATAGAGGCCCCACCCCAATCCGTAACTCAGGCGGATGATTTTGTTCTCCTCGTTAACGGACGGAGCAAGCGTCGGGAACTGATGCCTGGAAGAAATCCGGACCTGGGGACTGAGCATGAGTTCCCTTGTCCCTTTCCGCAACAGCTTGCCTTCCATTACGGCCTGCAGAAATGTCGCAAGATCGCGTAACGTGGTCTGCATCGAGCCCGCGGCATCTGCGGTCTTTCGTTGCTGGCACCCAAGTGATCGCCCCCACTCGTCATAGCCACTTGCGCAATCATTCTCGAATCGCGCTTCGGAGACCATGCTACTGCGGGACATGCCAAGAGGCCGAAAAACACGATCCCTCACCATGTCTTTGAGAGGCGTCTTTTTGATAGTCTCCACAACTAGCTGCAAAAGCTGTATACCCTCGCCCGAGTATGCGTACCTGGACCCCGGTTCGAAATTAATATTCAGCTTGAGATCCCTGTTTAGGCCGCGGAGGTTGGGAAAACCACTACTGTGGCTCAGCAGCATTCTGGCCGTAATTTTCTGGTAACGCGAGTCATTGGCCAGATCCCTATAAGCCGGATATTCCGGGAGCGGCTTCGGCAAATAGTGTTGCACCGGCTGGTCGAGCTCCAGGCTTCCGTCATCGACAAGCTGCATCACCAAGTAAGCAAACGCCACTTTGCTGAACGACGCCCCAGCCATGACGGAATCCCGGGTCAGCGGCAGACTTTTTTCTCTGTCCCGGAATCCAAATGATTTCAGGTAGGCCAGTTTCCCACCGTTAAAAATCGCGATGCCGACGCCAGTTACCTCTGCGGCGGACATTAAACGCGAAACCGTTCCATCGATCTCCAGTGACGGGATCGTACTGCCATCCAAGCGCTTGACGAACGACTCTGGCGCAGCGTGTAGCAAT
>JAOAPQ010000160.1 GCA_025462965.1 Bryobacterales bacterium | reverse complement strand
CGAGGGACTCTTCGGGAAACAGTGTCGCGTGGATGCCGCCGAATACCACCCAGGCTCCCCGAGCGCGGGCAAGGTTACCCAACTCATAACCGCGCAGCGCGTTGCCCGTGTGAATGCCAATCCCGACTACATCACCGGCCTTAATTCGTGAGGGATCCAGTTGTTCCAGCGTCTCATCGCAGATGACAGCGTCCCCGAAGGCAGGCGGTGTCGCGGCCGCCAAAACATAGAGCCAACGCGGAGTAATTACCGCCGTTCCAAACGAGATATCGCTCGGATTGATCAGGTGCACGCTCATCCCAGGAGGGATAACCGGAGAGATCGCAAGGGTATCAGTTGTACGTCCTACTGTAATTAAGTTCAAGAAATGTCCTTAACGCCTAAAGCGCTATATTCCTGTCGCACCTTTGACTTGGTACTGATAAGAGAATCGGGTGAATGGCGGGTTAAGCCGGAGAAAGAAAGGCGGAATCAAAAACGGGTGGAGAGGAATCGGCTGCAAGGCGCAGACTGAAAAGACTCTCAAAAGAACCCAGATGATGATAGGCGGGATTAAGCGCCCATCGGGAGACCGCAACGGAGCGAACTCTTCCGATCGAGAAGCAAGCGACCGGAACGCGGAATTCGTCGAGACCCGAGGTCGGGTGAATTGTCTGCGCGCTCTGTATGCTTCGATATTTGAAGAGAGCCGGGCAATCCGGAACGTGGTCGAGAACCGCTAACGACATGAAAACAATAACCGCCGCGGCAACCAGCCGTACGTTGCGAAGTATTGTTATCACGACCACGTTGATGACTGAATCATAGCAGCTAAAACCAGAGTACGTGATGAATTTTACAACAAGTCTGCGCAGTCAAACCGCGACCGGCACGCCTGGGAATGATGGCTCGTGCCCAAAACGCTCCCGATAGCGCCCCGCAAATCCTTCACCCACGATCGCATTGGCGAAGTACATGTCCTCGAGCCGTTTGTCCTTTGTCTCGATCTGGCCACGGTACTCGCACTCCACCAATCCATCCACCAGGTCGCGCATGCGGGTGGAAAGATTGATCCGGTTCGGGACGCTGCACGCCTCGAGCCTTGCCGCGTAATTCACGGAATCACCCCATACATCGAAGGCAAATTTGTGAACGCCCACAACGCCCGCGACCACCGGCCCGGCATGTAGGCCGATCCGCACCGCAAGGGTCAAGCCGTCCGGGACTTCGAGCGTGGTTACCGCTTCCACAATCTCGAATGCGGCGAGCACGGAGTCCACCGCGAATGAGGGTCGCGCTCCTTCCAGACCGCCAACCAGCATGTAGCTATCACCGATGGTCTTCAGCTTCTCCAGTCCGTGCCGCGAAACGATGTGGTCGAACTTTGTGAAGCAGCGATCGAGCATGGAGACGAGCGCGCTGGCCGAGAGGCTCGCGGTGAGTGACGAGAATCGGACGAAGTCGGTGAACAGAATGGCGATCTCATTCAGGTGCTGCGGCTCCACCGATCCCTTTTCCCGCAGCTCTTCGGCGATGCGCGCCGGCAGAATGTTGAGCAGCAACTGTTTTTCGCGCTCATGCAGGCGCTTCTTTTCAATCGACGCGCCCACGCGCGCGCGGAGAAGCGTCAGGTCGATGGGTTTGGGAAGATAATCGTCCGCGCCCATTTTGATGCAGCGGATGATTGCGTCCATCTCATGAATGGCGGAGAGTACGATTACCGGCACCTCGCGCAACACCGGATCCGCTTTCATCTCAGTGAGCACCTGAAACCCGTCGACTTCGGGCATCATGATATCGAGCAGTACCAGGTCGAAGTTGCCGGCCCGCACTTTTTCGAGTGCCTCCCGCCCGTTGTGAGCGATATCCGACTGATGCCCCTGGCGGCTCAGAATTCGGACCAGCATGTCCCGATTATTTTCGTTGTCATCCACGACAAGCAACTGGCCCGGTTTGCTGGTTTGCGGCAATTCGACATTATTATAGCTTTGAGAGCCTGTGCCGAAATTACTGCTGGTGGAAGACAATGAACTGAACCGCGACATGCTGGTCCGCCGGCTGACGCGCGCGGGTTATACGGTGGTTATCGCGCTCGATGGTGAGGAAGGTGTTTCCGTGGCGCGCGCCGAGGTCCCGGACCTGATTCTGATGGATATGAGTTTACCTGTGATGAACGGCTGGGACGCAACGCGCCATTTGAAGAAACTGCCCGAGACCAGCAAGATTCCGGTGATCGCGCTCACCGCGCATGCGATGCCGAGCGACCGGGAGCAAGCGCTGGCCGCCGGATGCGACGATTACGACACCAAGCCGGTTGATTTCGCGCGCCTGACGGCAAAAATCAAAGCTCTGCTTTAAGGGCTGCCACTTTTGTTCGGATCGCTTCCGCCGTCTGTTCCAGATGCGCGGCATCCGTGTAGGGCTTGCGCGGCCAGAAGAAACCGCGCAGTCCGTCTTTCTTGCGCCGGGGCACGACATGCACGTGCAGATGTGGAACGCTCTGGCTCACACGATTGTTGATGCCGAGGAACGACCCCTCTGCACCCATCGCGCTTACAACGGCGCTGGTCAGCATCTGAGCATTCACGAACAGAGGTCCAATGTGATCGAGCGGGAGGTCCGTCAGCGTCTCGCAATGCATTTTCGGCGCGAGCAATGTGTGTCCGGGGAACAGTGGACCAATGTCCAGGAACGCCACTGAATGGTTATCCTCGAAGACGATCTGTGCGGGAATCTCACGCGCTACGATCTTGCAGAAGAGACAGTTCTCACTCATGTTTCGATTATCCGCTTGGGCAGATCGTGCATCGTATCGACCGTGAAATCGGGAGGATGCTGGGCGAACGTCTCAGGCTGGAAGCCATAAGTCACGCCGCAGGCCTGCACACGAGCGTTGCGCGCCGTCTGGATATCCACGCCGCTATCGCCCACCATGAGCGTAGCCTCGCGATTCGCGCCGCATTGCTCGCGCAAAGTGTCAATGCCGATTGGGTGCGGCTTTTTGAACTCGAAGCTGTTCCCGCCATACACATGGCGGAAATGGCCGCCCAGGTCCAGACGGTCCACGATCTCCTGGCTGATGCGCACCGGCTTATTCGTCAGGACCGCCATAGTTACTCCCGCCCGCAGCAGTGCATCCAGCGCCTCGCGCACGCCGAGATATAGCACCGTGTTGTCCAGCATGTGCTCTCGATAGTACTCCAGAAAAAACGCGAGAGCCCGCTTCACTTCATCTTCGGGAGCATCGGGGCCAAGGGCACGCCGGATCAGCATCGGCGCTCCATCCCCCACATACGAGTACACCGTCGCGTTCTGCATCGACGGGAGACCCAGATCCGCTCGCGCCGCGTTCACAGCATGCGCCAGGTCCAGCTTTGAATCGATCAGCGTGCCGTCCAGGTCGAAGATCGCGAGCTGGATCGGCACTACGAAACCTTGCGCCCCGGCGTGGCCTTGCCGTTCGCGCGCGCCATGGGCTTGCGGGGGGCACGCCGTCCCTGCAGGTGATACTCCTCCATCTTCCGCTTCAGCGTATTACGGTGAATGCCGAGCATCTTGCTGGCGGCGCATTGATTGCCTTCGGCTCTCCGCAAGGCCTTACCGATCAATGTGCTCTCAAGCACCTCTACGGCTTGCTCCAGGAAAAATTCCTTTTCCAGCAAGTACTCCACCAATTCGTCAAAATGTTCTTTCATGAGAATGTTCTTCCTACCGCGCCGGCTGATCGGCCGCGCGTTGCCAGGACAACTTCACCTGTTCGTATTTCCTTTCGAAGCTCTCTTTCACCCCGTCCGGCGCCACATGGGCGACCAGATGCGAGAGTTCGATGAGGTAGGGCGCTAAACGCGAATGTACCACGGCATCGGGCGGTTCCCCGCCGCGCGCGCCTGAAGCTACCGCCAGGACGAGCATCACAATTCCAAAACTGAAGAGCATGCCGCGCGCCAAACCGAAAGCGGCGCCTAACAAGCGATCCACCAGCGACAGTCCGAACGTCTTCAGAAAGCGGCCCACCACGGCGGAAAGGATGCCGCCCACGATCATCACTCCAAAGAAGATCGCTATGAAGCCGCCGAGCGATGCGGCGAGATGTGAGCTGACATAGGGCTCGAGGCGCGCTCCGGCGGTGCGATAGAACCAGATCGCGCACAACAGCCCCACCAGTGAAGCCGCCAGGCCGATCACCTCGCGCGAGAGACCTTTGCGCGCGCTCGCAAACGCCGAGAGCAGGATGATTGCGCCCAGAACCATATCGAGCCAATTCATAATCCGCGGTCGGTGAGGATCTTCCTGGTAAGAATTTCGTAAGCCTCGCGATACCTGGCGGCAGTTCCGCGGATCACCTCATCTGTCAGCGGGGGCGCGGGCGGCTGCTTGTTCCAGTTCGTGGTCTCCAGATAATCGCGCACGTACTGCTTGTCAAAAGACTTCTGCGGCCGACCCGGCTCGTAGTCCTTGAGCGGCCAGAAGCGCGATGAGTCGGGCGTCAGGACTTCGTCCGCGAGGATCAGTTCATCTCCGATCAGGCCGAATTCGAACTTCGTATCGGCGATGATAATGCCGCGGCTTTCGGCATAGGTGGCCGCGCGCGCGTAGATATCGAGCGTGAGTGCGCGCAGGCGGCCCGCGAACTCCTCTCCTGCGATTTCTTCCACGACTGCGAACGGGATATTTTCATCGTGTCCGGTTTCGGCTTTCGTCGCGGGCGTGAAGATGGGCGCCGGCAGACGATCGCTTTCCCGGAGGCCGGGCGGCAGAGGAATGCCACAGATCGCTCCGGTGCGCTGGTAGTCCTTCCAGCCGGAGCCCGCGACGTAGCCGCGCGCCACGCACTCCACCTGGATCATCTCCGCGCGCCGCACCAGCATGGAGCGTCCGCGCAGTTGTTCCCTATAAGCCGAGAGCTCGGAGGGGTACTCATCCACGTTCGCCGTGACGACGTGGTTGGGAATGACGCCGCGCAAATAATCAAACCAGAAAAGAGATGTTTGGGTGAGGACTTTTCCCTTGTCCGGAATGCCGTTCGGCAGGATGCAATCGAACGCGGAGATGCGGTCCGTCGCGACGAACAGCAGGTGCTCGCCGGCCTCGTAGATATCGCGGACCTTACCCTTGCTGAATAATTTTAAATCGGGGAAATCTGTGTTGGTGAGTGTGGCTTCCACTGTGACTAACGGATCATACCGCAGGAGTAGACCGAAGAGGTATGGCTTCGAAAAACTATTGTGGTAGAGATCGAAGAACTCACGCACTGGAGCTGCTGCACCTCCGGTGCCGTGTCAAGGCCGCTACGGCCTTGCTTCGAAGACCAAGTTGAACGGCGTCTCCGCCGCACGCCGGAAACGGCTGAAGCCGCCTGAAGTGACCACGTCGCGAATCCGGCTTTCGCCGGCCTGCGCACCGAGGGCCGCGCCTACCTCCTGCGACATGGATGCGGGAACACAAAGCATCGTGGACGCCGAATAAAATATTCGACCCACGGGGTTGTGATTTGCTTCCGTCGCATCTTCCGCGAAAGGTTCGACAATCATCCATGTTCCGTCGGGCTTAAGAACGGAGCGAACGTGGCTGGACGCGCCGGCCGGGTCACCCATGTCATGCAGACAGTCGAAGAATGCCACGAAGTCATAGCCGTGGCCGGGAAACTCTTTAGCCGATGCAACTTCAAAGTGGATCCGGTCGGCTACTCCTTCGCGCTTCGCGGCTTGTTGCGCAAGCTCGATGGACCCGCTGTGATAATCAAATCCGAAAAATTCGGACTTCGGATACGTCTTCGCCATCAGAACTGTCGACGCCCCAAGACCGCACCCGATATCGGCTACCTTGGCGCCTGCACGCAGTTTCTCCTCGACGCCTTCCAGCGCCGGAATCCAACTCGACGTCAGGTTGGCGATGTAGCTGGGACGAAAGAACCGTTCTGTTCCATGAAACAAGTCGTGATGATGCTCATGCCAGCCGACACCCTTGCCGGTTCGGAACGCCTCTTCAATCTTTCCGGCATCGTTGAAGCAGGATGAAATAATCTGGAACGCGCCCGGCAAAAATGCCGGACTGTTTTCAACCGCCAGCGCAAGGGCCTGTTCCGGGGGCAGCGAATACGTTCCGGAAGCTGAATCATATGTTACGTAGCCGCTGGCGGCATTGGCGTTGAGCCACTCGCGGACGTACCGCTCGCTTGTTCCCGTTCGTATGGCGAGTTCCGCGGAAGTGACCGGCGTTGTATCGGCCATTGCTTTGTACAACCCAAGCCGGTCCCCGAGAAGGATCAGAACAGCGTGCATCGCTGCCCCCATATCCATCACGGCTTTACCCATGAATTCGTTAAGCTTCGATTCGCTAATCTGAACAGCGGTTCCCGACGAAGCCATACTTGGTTTCTCCTTCGACGACGATGTTATGTCATTCGGAAGGATTCAACAAGCGGCACTGTCTACTTGTGCGCAGCTCTACTTGTGCGCAGCCTTGACCCGCGCCAGATGGCTGTGGGAGCGGCTGTATCCGAAATAAACGACGAACCCGATCACCAGCCAGATCACCAGCCGAATCCAGGTATCGATGTCGAGCGAGATCATCATGGCGAGGCATACCAGCACGCCCAGAATCGGCACCAGCGGCACCAGCGGCGTCCTATATGGCCTCGGAAGATCAGGATTGGTTTTCCGCATCACCACCACTCCGATGCACACGATGACAAAGGCGAGCAACGTCCCGATACTCGTCATGTTCCCCAGGCGCGCGATGGGCACGAAGCCGGAGAACATCGAGACGAAAATCATGAACACCAGATTGCACTTCCATGGCGTCTGGAACTTCGGATGAATCTTCGAGAAAACAGCGGGTAGCAAACCATCGCGCGACATGGAATAGAACACGCGCGACTGCCCCAGCAACATGACGAGAATTACGGATGTGTATCCCGCAATGATGCCGAGCGTGATGCCCGTACGCAGCCACGGGTACGGGAATGAGCGGATAACCGTGGCGACCGGCGCTGCATCGTTCTCAAAGACTTTATAGTTGACCATTCCGGTCAACACATGGGCAAACAGTACATAGAGAATGGTGCAGACCACCAGAGATCCGATAATGCCGATCGGCATGTCGCGCTTCGGATTCCGCGCCTCCTGCGCCGCTGTGGAAACCGCATCGAACCCGATGTACGCAAAGAAGATGATCCCGGCCGCCCGCATTACACCACTCATCCCGAAGTGGCCGAACTCGCCGGTATTCGGCGGAAGGAACGGATGGTAGTTGGCCTGAT
>JAOAPQ010000105.1 GCA_025462965.1 Bryobacterales bacterium | reverse complement strand
CCCGAGCGCCGCGCGCGATTCGCCGATGCGTCCAGGTCCTTGGTAATCGAACCCATAACATCGGGCAGCGGCGGCAGCTTGTCCCACGTCTCCGGGGTGCCGCGCATATGATTCAAAATCAGGCCGGCGTTGTTATCCACCACCACTTTCGCCAGCAGCGGATCGAAAGTGAAACCGCTCGGGTCATTGATGATTTCGGCTCCATGCTCGATTGCGAGCGTAGCCACTTCGGCTTTGTACGTATCCACCGAGATCGGGATGCTAAGCGCGCCCTTGAGGCGCTTCAGCACCGGAATCAGCCGCCGCAGTTCTTCCGCGGCCGAAATGCGCGTGCTGCCGGGCTTCGTGGATTCGGCGCCGATATCGAGAATATCGGCGCCGAGTTCTTCCAGTTCCAGAGCGCGGGCGTAAGCTCGGTCCGGGTCTTCGTAACGTCCTCCGTCGGAGAAGGAGTCGGGCGTAAGGTTGAGTACTGCGACAACGAGCGTACGTTCGCCCAGGCGGATCTCACGATCCTTCAATTTCCAGGAATACAGTTTGCGGGGCATGAGGGGGGACACCTTAGTGTCCCACGCTATTGGGTCAGCACCCTCACGCGACGCCAATTCTTACCGACCTTAATCAGAAGGTCGCCGTTGTCCGGGGTGAAGAACTGGTCGGGAATCTTCGCTCCGTTCACTTCCACAGCCCCCGCCTTCAGCTTCCGCACCGCGTCGCTGACCGATTCGGCCAACCCAACCCTGGCCAGCAATTTATCGATGCGGGACATCTCGCCAACCTCAACCATCTCGATCTCGGTTGGGATCTGTTTGTGCTGCACCACGCTTTCGAATGATGCCTGCGCCGCGCCCGCATCGCTTTCCGAGTGGAAGTCCCGGACGATCGTCCATGCCAGCCGCTTCTTCTGTTGCATGGGCCGGTCTTCCGCCTTCAACTCCGCAATGCCCTGCAACGGTATGTCCGTCAACAGTTCGTAGTACCGCCACATCAGCTCATCGCTGATCTGCATCACTTTCCGGTACATCACCGCGGGCGCCTCTGTGATGCCGATGTAGTTGCCGAGCGACTTCGACATCTTCTTCTCGCCATCCAGGCCTTCCAGAATCGGTACGGTGGCGACGATCTGGGGCGGCTGTCCATAGTCCTTCTGGATCTCGCGTCCCACCAGCAGGTTAAACTTCTGGTCCGTCCCGCCCATTTCGACGTCGCATTTCAGCGCCACTGAATCGTAAGCCTGCGCCAGCGGATACAGCAATTCATGAACGGATATCGGCGTTCCCTCGGCGTACCGTTTGGAGAACTCGTCACGCTCCAGAATGCGTGCGACCGTGTACTTGGCGCAGAGCCGCACGATGCCTTCATAGCCGAGCTTGTCCAGCCACTCGCTGTTGAAGCGAACCTCGGTCTTCGCCGGATCCAGAATCTTGAAGACCTGCGCCTTGTACGTCTCGGTATTGGCCTGAATTTCCTCGCGGGTCAAGGGAGGCCGCGTCGTGTTGCGGCCCGATGGATCGCCGATCATCGCCGTGCTGTCGCCGATCAGGAAAATTACCGTATGTCCCAGATCCTGAAAATGCTTCATTTTCCGCAGAAGCACGGTGTGGCCAAGATGCAGATCGGGTGCGGTGGGATCGAAGCCGGCTTTGACGCGCAAGGGCCGTCCTTCGCGGGCCGCAACAGTGAGCCTTTCGCGCAGGTCTTCCTCGCGGATGAGCTCGGCCAATCCCTTCTTCAGGTAGACTAGCTGCTCGGAAACGGAAACATTCACTCTGATATTCTCTGAGAAAAAGTGGGGCCGGCAATCACTACATCTTGTAGCGGCCCATGTCCTCGTCGTTGAGACCTTCGAGCCAGCGCCGCAGCTCTTCGTTGTTGACTTTGTCCGATACCGAAGCCGTCAGCTTCGATGATTTCAGAACAGCATCTTCCACGAAGATCGGGCAATCGAGCCGCAGCGCGAGAGCCAGGGCATCGCTCGGGCGCGAATCCACCGAGATGAGCTCTCCTCCGCGTTCCAGCCAGATGAGCGCGTAAAACGTGTCTTCCTTCAACTCGCTCACCACCACCTTGCGGATGCCCGCGTGCAGTCCCACCAGCACGCTCTTCAGCAGATCGTGCGTCATCGGACGCGGCGTGGAGACCTTCTCGATTTCGAGCGCGATCGCGTTCGCTTCGTAGATGCCGACCCAGATCGGTAGGACGGTATTCCCCGCGACATCTTTCAGAATGACGATGGGCATGTTCGTTCCCGGGTCCATCATCAAACCCCGTATTTTCATTTCAACTTCCACTATGCCCTCCCCATGGTTTCATTACACCACTATTGAACAACCGCTTCTCCGACCAGCGAATTGGGACCGGCGCGCGTCACTCGCACCGGTAGATAACTCCCCAGCAGCGCGGGATCGCTGGAAGCGTGTGAGAAATTCAGCGTGCGGTGTTGCGTGGTGCGGCCGATCCACTGACCTAGCGCATGGTTGCGCCCTTCCACCAGCACTTCCTCCACGCTGCCCACCATCTCCGAATGACGCCGCAACTGGATCGCGCGTTGCTTCTCCAAGACAATCGAGAGCCTGCGCGTTTTCTCATCTTCCGGGATTTTGTCGTCCATCGTGAGAGCCGCCGTGTTCGGACGCGGAGAATACTTGAACCCGAACAGCGCATCGTACTGCACTTCATCCAGAAGGTTCAGCGTCTGCTCAAAATCCGCCTCCGTCTCCCCGGGGAAGCCTACGATGATGTCCGTCGTGATCGCGATGGGCCGCCTGGCCGCCTTCATCCACTCGATGCGGCGCATGTACTCGTCCCGTGTATAAAGCCGCTGCATTGCGCCCAGCACTCTCGTCGATCCGGATTGTAC
>JAOAPQ010000061.1 GCA_025462965.1 Bryobacterales bacterium | reverse complement strand
CTTCGCCCAGATTGATGATGTTCATCGTCAACCTGCGTTCCCCCCGCTCCGCTCCTTCAAGCATGCGCCGTACGAGGCCCGCTTCCGGCTCCTGGTTCTTGAGCCACGCCATGATCGCCCAGGAATCAAGGACGAGATGCCGCACTTATGACCAGCGGCCGTCCTTTGCGAGTTCGGCTTCCCGTTCTTCGCGCCGGCGCGCCGCGATATCGACATCCGCCAGAGAACCCTGGAGCGAATCCAGCGATTCCATCCGGCCGTTGTGAACGCTCAGCGTCCATGATTCCAATGCCTGATGGACCGCTTCCTGCACGCTGATTCCCCGTTGCGCCGCGGTGATCTTTAGTCGCCGCATCTCCGACGCCGGCATCCGAACCGAAAGGAGCTTTATTTCCTTCATTGCTGGCATGCTTGCATTATAGCAGGATTACGAAATATGTGTATGAATCCATTGCAGCCGTGCCATCTGCTCCTCGAACTGTCCTAACGTTGTTTCCAGATTGACGTAACGGAACCCGCGCACTGCCGCCAGGCGCGAAAGCGAGCCGTCGTCCGCTCTAGGCTTCTCATTTTGCAGAACCACGTTGTATGGGGACTTTGCGATGATCGCGAAATCGGCCGGGTGCGTACACAGGAAGAACTCGTGCGGCTTGTCCGGCTGCTTGATCGAGATCCGATCGCTATCGGCGACTTCCTCGTTGACGTTGTACCCTTCGTTGTTGTTGTGGAGCGCGATGGTCACGCCGCCCGGTGGCGGGGTCAGGTGCTTCAGCAGTTCCTCGCGATGTTTGTCCAGATAGTCCAGCACAGGGCCGATCTTCTCCGCGCTCCAAGATGGATTCAACTTCCTCAGATTCGCCTCCGCGCCCACGCGCGAGAACATGCGGTTCGGGTCGAGTCTAGCGCCCATGATCTCCACGTTCCGCGTTTTCCCGGTCACCAGGTACGCGATGCCCGGATGCGTGTACATCCAGTTCGTCAGCAACTGGCGCGCAGTTTCTTCGTTCCCATGAATGAACAGATAACGTCGATTCGAATGCCTGTACCGCAGAACGTGAAACGGGACGCCCGAAAGCGTGACATAGGGATGGTGAAACGGCCACCAGGTAAAACCCAGAGCGAGGAAAGAGCGGCGTTGCATCGTTCCCCACCGTAACAGGTACTATCCGATGTATGCACGTCCGCGCGGGAACGGAATCAGATTGGAGTACCGTCGCAGAAATTCAAGCGACATCGTTCGAGGCCGCCCAGTGGGACGTCTCCGGTTACCCGCTGCTCATCGCAGTCGACGAGGACCGTTCCGTCGGCTTTCTCGCGTGGCTCGAAACCGCTCCCGATGAAGCCGAGATCCTCAACCTTGCGGTCGATCCGGCGTTCCGCCGCCGGGGCGCCGCGACGGCCCTCGTAGCGGCCGTTCCGCGTTCGATGATTTTTCTTGAAGTTCGCGAGAGCAACCACGCTGCCCTGTCGTTCTATCGCAAGGCCGGGTTCACGACCGCGGGCGTCCGGTTCGGCTACTATCACTCGCCACCCGAATCAGCCATTGTCATGCGTTTGAAAAAATGATAGGTTTTGGATGAGGAAGCTACCCACCGGGTTCCACGTCCCTCAGGCGCCCGGCGAGGCAACTCCACTCTAAGGAGATATGCCCGAATGATGGAACAAAAAGAAGCAGACGAGATAAAGCAGCACTTGATGCAGACGAGCGAGGAATACCGCGAATTGGCGCGCCAGCATCAATACTACAAGAGCCTGGTCGCGGAGTTGGAGAACAATCCGCACGCTACCGAAGAAGATGAAATAGAAGAACACCGTCTCAAAAAACTGAAACTGCGCCTCAAGGATCAGATGGGCGAGATGGTGAGCCGGTACAAGACTCAACACGTCTGAATTCTTCCGACCCCATACGAATTCCGATTCGCGACGTCTTCGACCTTCATGCGGTGTTGCCCCGGGATGTCGAAGGCGTCGTAGAAGCCTACCTCGAAGAAGCCCACAAGTTACAATTCAAAGCCTTGCGGATTATTCATGGCCGGGGAATCGGCGTGCAGCGGGAGACCGTGAGGCGGGTTCTTGCGCGGACGCCGTTTGTCGTAAGCTATTCTGACGCCCCAATGGAAGCCGGTGGGTGGGGCGCTACGATCGTTACGCTGGCATGAAACTTATCGTTATCGCGCTTCTGCTTCTTGCCGCGCCGGTGATTGCGATTGTTGCAATCGGCGCGAGTCTGCCGCAATCGCACGTCGCGAGCGGAACCGTCACTTTCCCGCATCGTTCGCAAGCCGAAGTTTGGCGGGTGATCAGCGGCCCACCGGACTGGCGGCCGGAGGTTCAGCGCTTCGAATCGCTGCCCGACCGCGACGGTCACCGCCGGTGGCGCGAATACGGAAGCCACGGCCGCAGCATTGCCTATGAGCTCGTGGAGTCCGATCCGCCGCGAAAGATGGTCGTCCGCATTGCAGAGCCGAAGCTTCCCTACGCTGGGACGTGGACTTACGACCTCCAGCCGCAAGGCGACGGCAGCCGGCTTACCGTGACCGAAGCAGGTGACGTCTACAACCCGGTCTTCCGGTTCGTCTCGCGCTATGTCATCGGCCATACGGCGACCATTGATGCGTACCTTAAGGCGCTCTCCGCGAAACTGCCGGACGCCCGTTAGGGGTCGCTTTGTTCAGGAACAAAAACAACCCGCTTTTTCCCGCCACAACGAAATCCGGCTTTCCGTCGCCATCCAGATCCGCGACCGGAATCTGCATCCCGCCGCCGGTGCGCGTGCCGTAATCCACCACGTGCCGGACCCACTCGACCGGCTTCCCGCCGCTTGCCGGGAGATGCTCGTACCAGTAGACGCCCAGCGGTTCGTGCTCGCCCGGGTCATGGCCGTTATGGGCCCAGAATCGCTTACCTGTGACGAAATCCATGCGCCCATCACCGTTCAGGTCCACCATCGTTACCGCGTGAGCTTGCGACCAGCTGTCGTCGATCATGTGCTTGGTCCACTTGCCGTCCGCGCCATGTTCCACCCAGAAGATGCCGTAGTCGTGCGCCATGGACGTGACCACATCATTGCGGCCATCGCCGTTCACGTCGTAAACATGAAGGAATCCGGTCTGTCCCAGATCCCAATCCGGATGCCACTTCCATTCGCCCGCGCGCGGATCGGGGGGCGCTTCGAACCAGCCTTGCGGCGTTAGAATGTCCGTGCGTCCGTCACCATTGACGTCTCCGGCCCCGACGCCGTGACCATAGCTGTGATCGCTCACCACGTGTTTCACGAACGTGCCGCCTCGCGCTTCATACCACGCGAGCGGCGCTTCCTTATTTCCGAATTGCGGGAGCACGTCGCGGTTCTCGCCCTTCTTGCCGATATCCACCAGAAACGCGAACTCCACGTTGTATCCCGTCTCGATCGGATGCTCTGTCCAGGCGCCGCCTTTCTTCCCGGGATTCTCAAACCAGAGCACCCGCTTCGAAAACCACGAGCACCCCACAATATCCACCGCGCCATCGCCATTCACATCGAGCGGCAAGTCACTGAAATTGTCGATGTAGAAACTGGAATAGGGGAGGTCCCGGAAATGGTGTTTCGTCCACTTCGGCGCTTCGTACCAGTTCTCGCCGGAAACGATGTCGAGTTTGCCATCGCCATTGATATCGGCCACGGCGCAACTTTCGTTCGCGCCCAGATCGAGTGTGATCTTCTCGAACGGAATATCGGGAGGACGCGTCGCCGCCATCGCGGCTACTGCAAGAAAAAGGGTAAGCCTGTTCATTAGTGTTCCGGAATCGTCGACACCGGATAGCTGGCCCGCGCGGTATTGCCGTTGTAGCCAAGTTCTTCTACCAGGCCGGTGTACGAAGTGTAGTAACCATCCGCCGTCAGGTTCTTCATCAGCTGAAAGAACTTCGCGCCGGCGCCGTTCCCCCCGCGGCTCCACTCGGTGAGCAATGCGATCTGGCGCGCTTCAGGCAACTGCGCGAAACGTTGTGCATCGGGCAACGCGAACCCCGCCTTACAGATCTGCTGCAGCGATTTGTTCGCGCCAACCACGGCATCGATGTACGCCGGTACGCCCGCCTCTACGGCTCCCGCCGTATGAGTCTTCGGGATAATCAGGTCTGAGATTCTACTCACGATGGCAAACTCCTCCGGGGAGAAGTAGCCCGGCTTCACGGGCCCGGCCACTGCCGCCGGGCGTTGCGGAGGTCCGGCGTGCTGATGCACCTCCTGAGGCGGAGTCACAGGCGTCACCTGCTGTCCATACAGTTCGTTCGAAGCGAACGGAAACGCGCATGTCCCGCCAATCGCGCCGATGATTTTCAGCGCCTCGCGCCGGCTCTCGTCTTGCGTGCTCACATGTCTCCCTTCTTGAATCGATCCGCGATGTGTTCCGCCGTGCGCGCGGCGAGCGCCATGATCGTGTGCGTCGGGTTCTTCTCGGACGAGGATGGAAACACGCTGGCATCCACCACGTAGAGATTCGGCACGTCGTGCGAACGGCAGAATTTGTCCACAACGCTCCGGCGTGGATCGCTGCCCATGCGCGCGCCGCCGATTTCATGATTCGGCTTGGGATCCGGGCTCACCGAGAGAATCTCCGCGCCAGCCGACTCCGAGATCCGCCGCGCCCAGTCCGTCATTTCACGGAATAACTTTAGATCGTTGTCACTGTATGCGATTGTGCGACGTGCCACCGGCAATCCGAATGCGTCTTTCTGCTTGTCATCCAAATCGATGTAACTGCCCGCGTGCGGCAGCATCTCGCCATAAGGCGACATCACCACATAGGCGGGATACCGCGCCTTCACCGATTCTTTGTAGGCCGCGCCGAATCCCGGCAGCGAGCGCGCCCATCCCACGGCGCGGTGGTTCTGATAGTTGAACTGCATTCCGAAGCTGCGAGCATAATCGCGCTTCCGATTGTGCATGAAAGAAGGGACGTAAGCGTGATCCAAGAAGCCTTCATCATTCACCACCGGCTTTCCGATCAGATCTTTTAAGAAGATCTCGACGCCGCCGGTAAAGTGCGGGATGAAGTTCTTCCCCAACTCTCCGCTCGAATTCCCAAGCCCGGAAGGATACAGACGCGATTTGGACATCAGCAGCAGGGCCACGCTCTGCACGCACGCACACGAGACCACCACGGATCGCGCGCGAATCTCGCCTTCCTGTTTGGTGTGCCGGTCCAGGAATCTAACTCCTGTGACGCGATTTTCGTTCGAAACCACAACCTCACGAACCACGGAGTTCGGGAAGATTTCGAGCTTGCCCGTCCTCAGAGCCGGATTCATATGTACATCGGCTGAGTTGTATTTGGCCGCTACATCGCAGCCGGCCATGCAGTTCCCGCAGAAATGGCATGCCGGACGCGTTTTCGAAGCCACGCTCAGGGTCGATTTGCGAACGTGAATCACATTCACCCCGAGCTTTGCCGCGCCGCGCTTGATCAGGAGATCGCTTTGCTTCATCGGTACCGGCGGTAGAAACACACCATCCGGCAGGTCCTCCAGATGATCGGCATTGCCGCAGACACCCACTTCGCGCTCGATACGTTCGTAGTACGGAGCAAGGTCCGGATAGTCGAGGGGCCAATCTTCGCCCGCGGCTTCGTAAGTTCGCCCCTTGAAATCGCGATGACTGAAACGCCAGGCAACCGCGTTCCAGAGCATGGTCTTACCGCCCACGCCGCGCGACCGCTCGGAATCGAAGCCTTCCTTGCCCACCTTCATCGTGGGGATGTGCCGGTTTAGAAACTCGTACGGCATCGCATGGGTGTTGAACGCGGTGCGTGTATCTACCTTCGGGCCGCCCTCCACCACCGCGACATCGACGCCTGCGCGAGCGAGGTGGGCGGAAAGTACGCCGCCGGCCGCGCCGGATCCTACAATGCAAACGTCGTAGACTTTTGTAGCCATTCGCTCCTAAGGCTTTGTTCGAGGATCATATCACGCCGGCTTTTGCGGTAATCCTGAGAGAGGGCAGATAACGTGGAGAAACGACAAATCCGTTCACTCGAGGTCTCTTTAGTGGGACTCGGATGCAATAACTTCGGCTGGCGTATTGACGCCGATGCCACGGCGAAGGTGGTGGACGCAGCTCTCGAAGCAGGCATCAACTTCTTCGACACTGCCGACGTATATGGGAATGGCCAGAGCGAAGAGTACCTCGGCCGCGCGCTGGGGCCGCGGCGCGCGCAGGTCATCATTGCAACGAAGTTCGGCATGAAGATGGGGGAGGGCCTGGAGGGCGGCCGGCCCGAGTACGTGCGGCAGGCCGCGGACGCCAGCCTGAAGCGCCTGGGCACCGATCGCATCGACCTGTATCAGTACCATAAGCCGGACCCGACCGTCCCGATCGCGGATACCGCGGGGGCAATGAAAGAGTTGCAGCGAGCGGGCAAAGTACGCGAGATCGGCTGCTCCAACTTCTCGGCGGAACAGCTTCGCGAAGCTCCGGACTTCGCGAGCGTCCAGAACGAGTACAACCTGCTCCATCGCGAGCCCGAGGCAGACGTGATCCCGGAGTGTGAACGCCTGGGGATGGCGTTCCTGCCGTATTTTCCGCTGGCTAGTGGACTTCTCACCGGAAAATACCGGAAGGGCCAACCGCTGCCCAAAGGTACCCGTGGGGGTGACGCCTGGGGTCCGAAGGTCTTCACGGACGAAAACCTCGACAAGGTCGAAAAGCTGATCGCTTACGCTGAATCGAAAGGCCACACGCTTCTGGAACTCGCGTTTTCCTGGCTGGCATCCAAGCGCGTGGTGGCTTCCGTCATCGCGGGCGCAACCTCACCCGAGCAGGTTCGGGCCAACGCCCAAGCGGTCAAGTGGGATCTCAGATATAGCGACCTTGCCGCCATCGACGCAATCACGAAAGGCTGATGCGCTGAAGATGCCGCTTGCATTTTCCCGGCGTCGTGCATTAAACTACGATTTCGTGGTCACCAACTACGCCAACTCGTTTTGGTATGGCTTTTGGGGCTTTTGCCCCAAGTCGCGAGTGGCGTTGGTATAAATCCAAACCGGTTCGAAAAGCCAGCCCACTCGAAAGAGTGGGCTTTTTTTGTTTTAGAGGAAGGATAAAAATGATCATCTCCATGAAACCCCACGCCACCCAGGCTGAAATCGACCACGTCTGCGAGCGCATTCGGGAATACGGGTATCG
>JAOAPQ010000052.1 GCA_025462965.1 Bryobacterales bacterium | reverse complement strand
AACGTGGGGCGCGGCAAGGACGATACCCTCTTCGCGAAGGTCACCGGCACGGTAGAGTTCCGCGACCGTGGCAGCATGGGACGCTTCGTGGAAGTAAAGGCGTTCGTAGCTTAACAGGTTTTTCCCTAGAAAGGCAGTAAAGGCCGCTGATCTGCTCGCGCAGTTCAGCGGTTTTCTTTTTTATGTTCATCGATGAAGTTCGCATTCTGGTAAAAGCGGGCGACGGCGGCAATGGCTGCCTCGCATTCCGCCGCGAGAAGTTCGTCCCGCGAGGCGGTCCGAGCGGCGGCGATGGCGGCCGCGGTGGCGACGTCACCATGGTTTCCAGTAAGGACGAGAACACCCTGCTCCGCTACCGGTTCAACCCGGAGCACAAGGCGCAACGCGGGCGGCACGGAGAAGGCAGCAATTGCAAGGGGCTGGAGGGCAAGTCCGTCGAGCTGCGCGTGCCGGTGGGCACAGTGGTCTACGACGATGAGAGCGGTGAGCAGTTGTTCGACTTCACTGAAGTAGGGCAGACTTTTCTCGCCGCGCGGGGCGGCCGCGGTGGGCGCGGCAATGCGCGGTTCGTCTCCTCCACACACCAGGCTCCGACCGAGCACGAAGCCGGGAAGCCCGGATTGGAGCGGCATCTGCGGCTCGAGCTGAAGCTGCTGGCTGACGTGGGGCTCGTGGGATTTCCGAACGCGGGCAAATCCACCCTGATCTCGCGAATTTCCGCCGCGCGGCCGAAGATTGCGGATTATCCGTTCACCACGCTTGAACCCAACCTGGGCGTCGTGCAGATGGAGGACTATCGCAGCTTCGTGGTGGCCGATATTCCCGGCATCATTGAAGGCGCGCACCTGGGCCACGGGCTTGGCATTCAGTTTCTGCGGCATATCGAACGGACGCATCTGCTGGTGCATCTGGTGGATATGTCCGATACCGGGCGCGACCCCGTCGAGGACTTCGAGAAGCTGATGGTGGAACTCGCCAGCTTCAATGAGGATCTGGCCCGCAAACCGATGTTCGTGGTGGCCAGCAAAATGGATGCCGCGCAGCATCGCGAACGCGTGGAAGAACTGCGGAACCTGGCGGCTGCGCGGGAGCTGCCGTTTTTTGAGATTTCGAGCGCAACCGGCGAGGGCATCCCAGAACTGAAGTTCGCGATGTCCGAGCGCGTGCTGGCGCCCGCGAGTGCCGTCGAGACCAAAGGAGAATCATGGTCGCCCGCTTAGTTCCGTACACCGTTCTCGCTCTGCTTTTCTCTTCCGCCCTGCGGGCCCAGGCCCTCCCTCCAGCGGTTAAAGCGGCCGAGAAAAGCATCTCCGCGGATCGTATCCGCGCGCATGTGCGCTTCCTCGCCAGCGATCTCCTGGAGGGTCGGGCTCCCGGCCAGCGTGGCGGTGAGCTGGCAGCTGAGTACATCGCGACCCAGTTCATGCTCGATGGCTTGAAGCCCGCGGGCGATGGCGGGACGTTTTTTCAGCGAGTCCCGCTTGCAGGCGTCACTACCGTCCCGGAGGGAACTACGTTGGCGCTCGTCCCGGCGTCCGGCCAGACCATGTCTCTCCGCCTCGGAGACGATTTTGTGAGCAGCAATCAGACCCTGACGGATTCGGCCGATATCGATGCTCCTATCGTCTGGGCAGGCTACGGCATCGAGGCGCCCGAGTACGGCTGGGATGACTTCAAGGGAGTCGATGTGCGAGGCAAAGTCCTGCTGGTGCTGGTGAACGAGCCGGCAAGCAGCGACGAGAAATTCTTCAAGGGCAAGGCGCTTACGTACTACGGCCGCTGGACGTACAAATTCGAGGAGGCGGCGCGCAAAGGCGCTGTGGGAGTCCTCATCATTCACCGGACCGACCTGGCCAGCTATGGTTGGGACGTGGTCCGCAACTCATGGTCCGGCGAACACGATTATCTGCGAAACGATCCGCTGGCGAAATTGAAAGCGGCGAGCTGGATTCAACTGGATGTCGCGAACAGGCTGTTCGCGGCGGCGGGACTGGACGCCGGCAAAGAAATCGAAGCGGCAGGCAAACGCGGGTTTACCGCGCGCGAGCTCCCGGTCCGGCTGAAGGCCCACATCGTGGATCGGGTGCGCCGTTTCGATTCCACGAATGTAGTCGGCATCCTACCGGGCGCAAACGCGACCGGGCGCGATCAGGCGGTGATGTACACCGCGCACTACGACCACTTCGGCATCGGTCCCAGCAAGACGGCGGACCACATCTATAACGGCGCCGCGGATAACGGAACGGGTTGCGGCATCCTGCTGGAGCTGGCCAATGTTTTCAGCCACGCCGCGATCCGGCCGCCGCACAGTGTCATATTCGCCTCCGTTACCGCCGAAGAGCAGGGTCTCCTGGGTTCGGAATACCTCGGAATGCACCCTCCGGTTCCCGCCGCGCAGATTTCACTCGATCTCAATTACGACATGCTTCTGCCGATTGGCGATCCGCTTTCGGCTGAACTCAACGGGGCGGAGCGCACCACCTTCTACCCGCAGGTGCAGGCTACGGCCAAGGAGTTTCACCTGGCGATTGAACCGGACGCGAATCCGATGGCCGGCCACTACTATCGGTCCGACCACTTCAGTCTGGCGCGCGTCGGCATTCCCGCGTTTTCGGTCGGCGAAGGAACGCAATACGCGGGCCGTCCCGCAGGGTGGGGGCAGGAGCAGTATCTCGATTTCAACAAGAATCGCTATCACCAGCCGAGTGACGAGTACTCTCCCACGATGGACTTCACCGGAAACGCGAAACTCGCGAAGTTCGGATTTGTTTTGGGTTGGCAGGCGTTGGAGGCGAAATCACCGGTGCAGTGGCAGCCCGGAGATGAATTTGAAGCCGCTCGCAAGGCCAGTATGCAGGCGGGAAAGTAACTATAAGTTCAAGCTGATGACCAGCGCCTCGGCCTTCTCTTTCAAGGAGGCGAGATCCTGTTCGGCCTGGTTGAGGCGATCCGCCAGGTGTAAGCAGGCCAGGACAGCTATCCGCGTGGAATCGGCGGTGGGGGATTTGGCTGCGATCGACATCATCAGTTCGTCGACCGCGTTCGCGGCCTCGATCAGTTCGGCCGGGTCGCCTTGCGCGAGGAGGGAGTAGTTCTGGTGAAAAATGGTGACGCGGACTG
>JAOAPQ010000038.1 GCA_025462965.1 Bryobacterales bacterium | reverse complement strand
ATGGCCAATATAGTTAAATGCCAAGAGTAGATCTTCATCGTACCCGGGCTTGAATGCCGGATGGCTTCGAAGCCCGGCTTGGTCGATCTTGTCTTCATCGGAGTAAACCAGGTCGGCATCCGGCGTCAAATTGAGCTGCCGGACAAGTTCCAACAAAGCATACGGATGTAGTTCGTCGTCATGATCGAGCAATACGACAAAATCGCCCTTTGCCCGCTTTAGGGATCCGTTGGATGCCGCGGAGATCCCTTCGTTGCGGGAGTTGAAAGTTACAGAGATTCGCTGATCCAGGGCAGGCAACTTCCCAAGGGCGCTCAGGGTACGTGGATCCCAGGATCCATCGTCGGAGATGCACACCTCCCACCTGGCATACTTCTGGCTCAACAAAGACGTTACACATCGATGCAAATGGTAAACGTCAGTGTTGAAAGTAGGTAGGATGACCGAAATGAGCGGAAGGTAGCGAAGTGTGGCTAATCCCTCCACGATCTTGCCAGGGGCCCAAAAAAGCGATTTCTCCTCCCTCTGCAGCCAATTGCGATAGACATCATCGGCAGATGTTTCCGGGTCTTCCCAAATGGAGGCATCGAGCAAGGTAAACAACGATTCGCCTCCGGTTTCAGCGGCGAAAAACTCCAGGCGCGACCGCCGGTCACGAACAGGCACTCTAGCCGCGAAGCCGCACTTCCGCATCTTCGCCCGCCCAAAATGCAGGGCCACGTCGGGGCGATCTCCCCCGGTAAGGCAGGGCACCCTGAGCCCATCAGCCTCCAGCCAAAGCTCGGAGGGGGCCTCCACCCGGTTTATTCCACACCATCCACGCAAAGCGTATTCCTGGACGGGAAATTCCGAGAAACACACTTTGTCCAAATGGAAAACAAATTCGTCCGCGTTAGCCGCCAGCATCGGTTTCGCAGCGGTATGGCCGGAGTCAACCGCTGCGGACGCTTCGGATTGGTCGGAGAAATGCGCCGAATGATTCAACCATTTAGCATACAACACGAGCAAACAAACGAAAGCGACTCACAGCTGTACGGTCGCACATCAGTCCTTACGGTCGCACATCAGTCCTTTTCGCTTCCGGCAGAACACTCTCGCGGCAACATATGGTAAGAGAAATGAGTATGCTTTTACGTCACCGCGAAGGAAAGAGACCGAACCATGCCGGAAGCCCGCGACGCTCGACCTGCGTCCTGCTTCTGCTGATGGCGTGCCTCGGTGCGGGTTGCTCGCGACCGGAGGTCAAAACTGCTCCTGGCTCAAGCGAGGTCCCTGCCTCTACCGGCGCGGTCACGATTGATGCAAGAGTCTCGGGCGGTACACGCTTTGTCGCATATGCGAATGACGTTTGGGCCAAGCCTACGATACTTCCCCTGACATTGAATCAGTGGCATGAGTATCGTTTTGAGGTGCCTGCAAACGTCACGAGTTTCCGGTTCGACCCTTCGGAGCTTTCAGGAGTTTCGGCGGAGATCCGCAACATTCGCTTCGAATTGCCTGGCCAAACCCCGCGCGCTCTACCGTTGGAGGATCTCCCGAAGTGGCTGAAATACAACTGTGAAGTGGTCTACGACCCAGCCATGAAGACCGCGACCGTCAAGTCAACCGGACGGGATATGTATACCATGAGTACCGTCAACATCAATTACATGCGGCGGGAGTAAATCTTTACTCGGGATACTTACAGCTCGCTCGAGCAAAATTCATGGATGTTTCCATTCACTACGCCAACCGCGATATTTCCGGGTGCGATTATACTTGCAACGGCGAATCTGCCTATTTCGAAAATTTTCTGCGCCCGGGAACGCCCCGGTTTTTGGTGTATGCCGGCGCGCGCGACGGGCTTAATCTCTCGCGCACTCGTGATTTAATAGGCCGCGGGTGGCGTGGTCTTCTGACCGAGCCGTCTCCGCTCCTATTCCCTCGCATGCGGGAAGCCTGTCTGGATCTCGATGGTGCAATCTGTCTCAATGTGGCCCTTTCGGACTCGCCACCACTCGGAGGCCCTGACGCTCGCGTCAGTAACCTTACCGAAATTCTACGGAGCTCGGAGTGTCCCGCTCAATTCGGGGTTCTACTTATCGGAAAAGATGAATCTGCCGCCCGAATTCTCAGCAGCCTCGACGTCCGACTATTCAGACCTGAGATCGCTGTGATCCCGGATGCGAATCTGGATCCGGCCGATCGCCGTGCCGTGTATCGGATGCTGATCGATCGGCACTTCCGCTATTGCGGCGCTGTCGGAGACGACTCGGTCTGGCTATCCAAGGAGATTGCAGTCTTGCGGCCGGATCGGCGGAAGAGTACGGATCAGCTCTTCACGATGAATCCGAGCGGGACTTTGCAGCACCCCGTCCTTGTTCGTTATGCTCTGGACCAACCGGTGGTTGCGCACGGTGAAGCCATTCGCATCAGCTGGGGCGAATCGTCGATGCTTTTCGAAGGCTGGGCGTTCGCCGATGTAGGTTTGGTTGGGGAATCCAGTGTCGCCCTCGACTTTCTGGAGTTGCAAACAGGAAAGCTACAGCGCGTTCAAACCACGCGTTGCACGCGCTCCGACGTAGCCACACATTTTGGTGACAGCGCGCTCCAGTTCAGCGGTTTTCGTGCGGCGGTCTCGTTCCATGGTTGGCGCCCCGGCATGTATTCGGTACGTCTGACGCTGCTCCGAAACGGCGTTGCCAGCAGCCGGGCCGCGGATGTTGCCGCATTGGAATTAACACTTCACGCTTTTGAACTCTCCGCTCGTGCCGGGCTGGCTTCTAAATTCTTGAGCGGCTCCGGCATTGAAATCGGCGCGTTGCAGCGAGCACTCCCTGTACCCTCATCGTGCGTCGTCAGATATATCGATCGCATGCCGTTCTGCGATTTGGTCACCCACTATCCGGAACTCGCTTCGGTTCCGGTTCAGCAGCCCGACTTGATTGACGATGGAGAGCTTTTGCTCCATATCGCGGACGCATCGCAGGATTTCGTTATCGCCAACCACTTCTTTGAGCACTGTAAGAACCCGATCCACACCCTCCTGAACTTCGCCAGGGTCCTGGCGCCAGGGGGCGTACTTTTCATGGCGGTGCCCGATAAGCGATACACAAAAGATGTGCTTCGGCTCTGCACGCCTTACCGAGACTTACTCGAGGCTTTTCGAACCGGACGCCGCGAAGGCTTGGGAGTTCTTCACCAGGAGTGGGCCGAGCATTGGGAGAACGCGTCCGGTGAAGCGATCTTTGACAGGGCGAAAGAGCTGGAGGCGAGCGGTTACAGCATCCACTACAACGTCTGGGCTCTCTCCGGACTGCTTGAGTTCTTGATCAGCGCGAAACGGGATGTCCAACTTCCCTTCGAGATCGCGTCAGTGGTTTCCGCGGAAAACGAGGTGATCCTCATCCTGACCAGGATCGGATAGGCGCCTGAATTACGCCCGGCGAAAAACGAAAATCTGCTGCCCGCCCAAATCCTCGATGAAGTCCACTTGTTGCAAACCGGCCCCTACGGCAAGTGCGGAGAAGTAGTCCCGGCGGATGTCAATTCTGGTTTCCGTTCCCTTGTAGTTCTCTCCCGGGCCCACATCACTATGAATGCTGAGAATTGCGCGTCCTCGCGAACTGAGACACCGCGCCGTCTCGCGCAGGTAGTGGACAGCGTCGGGCTCCAGAAGATGAGTGAATACCGACGCGGCGAAAATCACGTCCGCTTCGCCATCGGTGCAGGGGAATATAAAGTGGGAACTCTGGATAGCTCCATTAGGGTTATATTCTCGAGAGTAGAGATCGTAGTGATGAAACTCGGCGCGTCCGTCCCAAGGCGCGGTCAGGAAATTCTGGCACCAATCGATATTCTCGGGAATGACGTCGAACCCGATATAGCGCCGGATACGCGGGTTGTTGATGAGGACACGGCAGGTGCGGCCACATCCGCAGCCGACGTCCAGAATTGTAGCTTGCTCCGGACAGAGCCGGCTTATCAGCTGGGCCCATGCGTCTCCGAGCACGAGGAAAAGCTCCAGGCTGGAACCGCCCACGCTCCATAACAGACCGTCGGGCGGAAAGGGAATGATATTCTCCCACACGGGATAACGCGCGTGCGTCATCTTCCCCTCATCGTGGAGAATTTTCGAAATAGCGGTTTCGCTCATAAAGCAATGCTACTGGAAACTCCCGGTGGAGTCATATTGCGATCTGCTGACAGTTCGGCTGTCTGGCGAACCGCTGGCATGATTACCCCGGTAGTCAGATGTTTGCTGAAAAAAGTGTAACACACTAGAACTAATAGTCTATGACTGGCCCTGCAGTAGTGTGCGCATCCATCAGCTCGATTCATTCAAGACTGTCAACAAGCGAGAATCGTCGCGTTCCCGGCCGTTCAGCGTCGTTCACCCCTACCCCGCCGTTAGGGTTGCCGAACGCTTGTGAAAGCTTCGGTTGCGATTTTTAGAGTCGAGAGGAACATAGTATATTTGCAGGAGCACGCAAGGAATAGATGTGGATACTTCCGCTCAAACCGTTGCGGCATATGACGAGCCAGGTTTATCACATTTGGATGAACTATGCCCATGGATGCGGGCAACTAACCACTTATCAATCAATCGCCGCGGAGACTTGCAGGGGGCCGCTTTCGCATGAGCCCGCCCAAAGTCAACAGCCCCGTACTCAACAATACAATGTCGGATGGCTCCGGCACATCGCTGTAAATGCTATATAGTGTGCCATTTCCGTTGTATACGGTAGCGGAGCCTAACGCAGCCTCAAGGATTCTGGTCGCGTTTACGGAAAAAGGTGGATCCGGTATTCCGAGATCCGGTCCGACTGAGTAATCGGGACCCACGTCAATCTTGCTATATACCTGCGCTCGGTTGCCAAACCCCGTACCGCCGCCAGTATCCAATACATTGTTGAAAAACCGAACAACGTCGCTCATCGATCCGTCCTCATCTAAAAGGATCACGTCTCCCGCGAACGCTATGAACGGCAGAATCGTCAGGCGACCTTCGATTAAGTCGCACGTTGCGGCGTTGCAAATCGGGTTTGGCAGCGAGAAAACGCTAACTTGAGAACTGTTCCCGCCTATTATACCTGCATGAAGCGGAATATATAATACAACTAACCCCGACAGCAGCTTACCTAAGCACTTTAATCTGCGATCCACCACAGAGCCTCCTTGCTGAGTAAGATCATTGAATATCATAAAAGTCCGTTTTCCGGACCAGGTGTTTTATCGCCAGGGGCCGTAAGTTGTACTCGAACACCCGGGGCGGCGGGATTGCAGTGCCCACGGCAAGTTAAGGCATGAATTTGTGCATTGAAAACCGGAAACGACTGGTGTAGGATCATCGCAATACCGCACCAAAACAACCCAAAATGCCGGGCTGGCGGGAACACTGAGTTACTGACGAGAACAATCAATGGCTCGATTAATCACTGCCTTGCGGGGCGTTTTTCCGGGCACCGTACTCGCCGCCCTCACCTCCACCTACTTGTTCGCACAAGTTGCGGAGTTCGACGACGGGACTAAGGTGACCGCCACTTTGCACAAGAATTGGAACTTGGGCCCGCCACAATCCGCGCTTTTGAATTCCGGAGCGGCTTTAGCGGGACTGCCCTACTTCACGCTCGCTTTAAATTCATTTGGAACGCCGGTCCCTATCACGTTCCTCGGCACCGATCCGAGCGTGCCGGGAGCGGGAACCACCACCATTCCTACGACGATCATTCCCCTGATTATTAATTTCCTGGACGGAAGTGGAACCCTGGATGCCACCGGGATCGTTGCCAACACAGTGCAGTCGCCCTTGTTTACACCGGTCGACTTCACCATCGGAGGAGTCAACCTCGGCACGACCCAGTATGGTGACGCGGTACAACGAGGGGAGTTTTGGAGCTTTGCGAAGCCCGACGGCGGATCTCCGAACTACCATGTTTTGTTGGGAGGGCCTACCGTTCTGCCGCCGATCACCATCAACGTGCCTGTCGGAAGAGGCCATCTCTCAAACACGAGAAACGGAATTCCTTTTGGCCGCGTGGACATCGGCTTTTGGGAGCCAGTGATTTTCAACTTACTCAGCACTATTAGCGCAACCCCGAACCAGATGCCGATCTTTCTGGCTGAGAACATCGGTCTCTACATAGGCACGAGCTCCAATTGTTGCGTCGTTGGGTACCACAACTCGACATCGGGGCAGGCATCAGTATTTCAAACGTGGATATATGGCTCGTGGCTGGCCCCTAACTTATTTTCCGGTGGGTTCGAGGATCTGGTCCCACTAAGCCACGAAATCAGTGAATGGGTAAACGATCCCTTTGTGGGGGCTGCTTTCATTCAACAGGTTCCGGGCGTGAACTGGGTACCGCCTTTCCAACTGCCTGGACAAGGTGGCGCGTGTCAGGCAAATTTCGAGACGGGCGACGTTTTAGAAGCGCTACCCAGCGGTGTGTTTACGATGGCGGCGTCGAACGGGTTCACTTACCATCTGCAAGATGCGGCCTTTATCTGGTATTTCCTGCATACGATTCCATCGCCTGCAGTAAACGCCAGTTATACACTGCAGGGTGTTTTTCCGACACCAGCGCTGCTCTGTGGTGCAGGCTAGACGATCCAAGCTGTCCTGGGACTCACGCCTCATGGAAGCCCGCCCGCTGCAGGCCTCTTTGTGCTTCCCTACTCCGCATGAAAGTACTCCAAACAAAGCTCGTGCGCAGGTTCTCCGCCATCAGCATCGTGATTCCCGTGTCGATGGCAACCACGTCAGTGTCGTACCAGTTTTTCAAAGGGTTGAAGGCATTGACGAAGCCGTAGCGACTCCAGCATCCGTTGCCATATCGATTCTTCATGTTTTTCAGCACGCGAAGGGTCGCCTGAGGGAGGAAGGGCAGCGAGCCTGCCGGAGCGCTCGGCACGACGGTGCCGTCAATCGGACCCATCTGCGGTGGGCCGCCCCACACAACATATCCTTTGTCGGAGTCGGATGCAGTGATGCCCCAAAGGTCATCGCTGTAATCGGGGAACTGCTTTGCGAGCTCCAGGCAGAAACGGCGGTGAACGTCGGTCGCGATGGCGGAATTTTTGAAGTAGTCCGCGTACTTGTCCCGCTTGCCGCGCAGGTCGAACCACGCTTGCGAGTATTGGTGGACAAACAACGGCGCGTAAGCTCCGATGTAGCGCAGACCATCGTACTCAAAGGTGCTTCGCTTCCATGCATTCCATGCTTCCACTGGCAAAGGAGACGAAGCCGATCCCAAGCCGAGAAGGTACATCATCATCAGTTCGCTGTAATAGTCCCAGCGATATGGCAGGAAACCAGTTTCAGGCGCCCAGCCATGCGGCAAAAGCGTGGTGTCCTCGGAAAGCCATGTCCATTCGACACGGTTGAAAATATCGGCCGCCAGGCGATTTATCTCCGTGTGACGAAAATGCTGGCGGCAGGTGAGCACGCCGCAAAGCAGGATCGCGGTGTCGATGGACGAAACCTCGGAGTCCCAAAGCCGCTCACCAGTCTTTTGATGGGCGAAATGAAAGAAAAACCCGCGGTGATTGGGCATGGACTTCCAGAGAAAGCGCAGCGTGGAGATGACGCGATTCCGCGCGTCCTGGAAAGAAACGTACCCACGCTTTTGTCCGATGCACAGCGCAGTCAATCCGAAACCCGTTGCCGCGATGCTAGCCACGATTCCCGTGTCTGCCTGTCGAACATGGCACCGGTCCCTCACCAGACCGGTCTGAGAATCGGCCTGCTCCCAGAAAAATTGGAAATTTGCCTTTTCCAGCTCTTCGAGAAACCTGTCGTCTTCGGGCGAGAGCTCGTCAGGGGCAGCTTGGGGCGCGGCGCGAAGGACCGCCGGAAGAGAAGCGGTGCTCAACATAGCCCACATGAGGTCTCGGCGCGAACAACGAATGGTTGAGAAATCCTTGGGGTTCACGCGATCAATGGAAGCACGGGTGGCACAAGCCTCGTAATAAAGGATTATAGAGGTTTGTGAACGACCGCAAGAGTAGACGAAAAAAGATTTTGATCTGGATTGCGATTGCCGCAGCCGCACTCGGTCTTTCAGCGGCGGTAATACGCTTGCGTGCCAAATGGCTCCACCGCTCTCCCATTGAGGCGATTCACATCACGGGCGCGGTCTTAAGAGAGAACAAAGACCCCAGGAAGCAATCGCCCATCGCGAACGCGGAGATTACCGCTACGGGCGGACTTTTCGAGGTGAATTCAAAATCCGACTCCTCCGGGTTGTTCCAGCTTTCTCTGCGCCCAGGTTTGCGGCCGAGCGAGCCCATCACCCTCAAGTTCGAGCACAACGAGTACAAGCCGGTCGAGATCACCAACGCCCCTGCAGACCGGCTCCTGGTCGTGAGGATGGAACCGGTACTACCGGAGCCGCCGGGCGAGCAACAACCGAAAGGCGCCGAAAAGGTTTTGCAGATCAGAGATGTTCGCGTGCGTTATACGGTGAAAGACCAGACCACGATGAACGTAGGCAGCCTGGCAAAGCAGTTCGAAGTGGTGAACACCGGCAACATTCCCTGTGCCGGACACCGGCCCTGTTCGCCTGACGGGAAGTGGAAGGCCTCCACGGGTTCCTTTTCTCTTCGTGCGGAGGAGGAAAATCAATTTCGGAACGTGCGGGTCACTTGTATCGCGGGGCCATGTCCGTTCACGAAAGTCACGGCCGGCGATTTGTCGCGGCCGTCACGGGTGATCAGCATATTGGTTCTGAACTGGTCCGATACGGCAGCGTTCCTGGTGGAAGCCGAGGTAACGCGCACGGCCGTGACGGATTCGATCCGGCGGTCATACCCCACGATCATTGGCCAGACCATGACATTTGCACTGCCTCCAGCAGCCGAAGGAACTACGGTGGAAGCTGACCTGAACGGAGAACAAATCATCTTTCCGCTGGGGCCCAAGCTGATTCTGTCCTGGGCCACCTGCAACGTTGAACTCGCCCCTGGCCAAAACAGAATCTACAGGTGCGAACTGAAACCCGGATACCAGTTTCCGGAGTGAGGGCGCTGCTCAGAAATTGTACTTCAACGCGAACTGGATGTTGCGCGGACCCTGGGAACTGTTAACAACTCCGAGAGTCGAACCGATGGAGCGGTTCGGGGCGTTCAGGATGGGCGTGTTTGATAGATTGATGAACTCAGCGCGGAACTCCACATTCTGATGTTCAGTGACGTGGAAAAGTTTGGATACATTCAAGTCAACCGTATTCAAACCAGGCCCTCTGACGGTGCCGACGCCGCAGTTCCCGAAGCCGGACGCAGGCTGTGCGTACGAGGCCGGACTGAACCATTGGTACCCACCACCTAAAGCCGCGGGGGCGTTTTGGGTGCCAAATACCACGGCGGGCGCAATGCAATTTGCCCGGGCGC
>JAOAPQ010000401.1 GCA_025462965.1 Bryobacterales bacterium | reverse complement strand
GGTGCGCGGCTGTCGCCAGGCTCAGCACAGCGACCGCATACCAGACGTTGCCCGATTGCGCCACGGTCACGATCGGCACCACGCAAACCGCGCAGACCAGCATCGCTACTTTCCGGCCCTTGTTCACACTCCAGCCGCGCGAGATCAGAAACGACGACAGCCATCCGCCGCCAATGCTACCGAAATCCGCGGCCAGATACACGATCACCAGCGGCGGCCCGATCTTGTCGAGCGTCAGCCCATAGCGCGAATTGAAGAACTTCGGCAGCCAGTACAGATAGAACCACCAGATGGGATCAGTCAACATTTTGCCGATCACGAAAGCCCATGTCTGGCGCATGCCCATCATTTGCCGCCAGCTCATCGGCGCGGTAGTATCCGGCGGGTCCGAGCGGATATATGCCATCTCCGCAGTCGAGCATCCGCGATGATCTTCCGGCCTGCGGTAGTAAAAGAGCCAGCAGGCCAGCCACGTCGCGCTGAAGAGGCTCGTAGCGATGAAGGCGGCGCGCCACCCATAGCGAATCGCGACGAATGGCACCATGATCGGGCCGATCACCGCACCAATATTCGCGCCCGCATTGAAGATTCCGGTCGCGAGCGCGCGCTCTTTGCGCGGGAACCATTCCGCGACCGTCTTGATGGCTGCCGGGAAGTTGCCCGATTCGCCCAGCCCCAGAAAGAACCGTGCCACCCCAAAGCCGAATGCGGACGACACCAGCGCGTGTCCCGCCGCAGCCAGGCTCCACCAGCTGATCACAAGCGCGTAGCCGCGCCGCGTACCGAGCCAGTCCATGACCCGGCCCATGACAAGCAGCCCTATCGCATAGGCCCCCTGGAAAGCCATGATGATGTACGCGTACTGCTGTTCGTTCCAGCCGATTGACTTCTGAAGGTCGGGCGCCAGCAGGCTGAATACCTGCCGGTCGATGTAGTTGATGGTCGTCGCGAAGAAAAGAAGGGCGCAGATCCTCCACCGGCACCGTGTCATCACTGCGGAAACAGAAGGGCGGGGAAACGCAGGGTCGGGCGACGGGGCGACGGTAGACACCGGTATCATCATCGCTCAGATTGGGCCGCCTGCTAAAATGAAAGTCTCAGCCCACCTGTTACTGCGTCAAACACTGCTGCATCAAACAAGGCAATCAAAATTTTGGAAGAACAGATACACATCCGCGGCGCGCGCGTCCACAATCTCAAGAACATCACGGTTTCGATTCCGCACAACCAGATCACCGTGGTCACGGGCGTCTCGGGCTCCGGCAAATCATCGCTCGCCTTCGACACGGTTTATGCGGAAGGCCAGCGCCGCTATGTGGAATCCATGTCGGCTTATGCGCGCCAGTTCCTCGAACGCATGGAAAAGCCGGATGTGGATGAAATCGATGGCATCGCGCCCGCTGTCGCAATCCGTCAGAAAAACTCCACGCGCAACCCGCGCTCGACGGTCGCGACTTCCACCGAGATCTACGACTTCCTTCGCTTACTCTATGCTCGCATCGGCCAGACCTTTTGCCCCGTTTGCGGCGAGCGCGTGGAACGCGACACCGTCGACCGCGTCGCGGAACGCATCCTCGCGCTTCCCGCGGGCAGCCGGTGGTACATGCTATTCCCGGTCCGCGCGGGCGCCGCTGAGTCTCCCGATCTAAAGGCCCATCTCTTCGACCTCCGCAAGAAAGGCTTCTCGCGACTCTTCCAGAACGGCCGCACCTTCGAATTCTCCACTCCGGAATCGCTCCTGGAGATTGATTTCGAACAGCCGCTCTACGTCCAGGTGGATCGGCTCTCTATCGCGAACAACACGCGCGAGCGCATCGTCGATTCTGTCGAAATCTGTTATCGCGAAGCGTCGGAGGCTATCCTGCTTTCGGCCGAGGGCTCCGAACGTCATCGATTCTCCGAGCGCTTCACCTGTCCTTCGGCGCACATGGACTTCGCCGAGCCCATGCCGAATCTGTTCAGCTTCAATAGCCCCGCCGGCGCGTGCCCCCGCTGCCAGGGTTTCGGCAACACCATCGATTTCGACATGGACCGGGTGATGCCGGATAAGTCGATCTCGCTCGACCGGGGCGCGGTCGAGCCATGGACCAAGCCGAAAGGCCGGGACTGGTACGCCGATTTCCGACGCTCCGCCGCTAAAAAGGTGCGCTTCGATGTTCCCGTCTGCGATCTATCGGAGGCTGAACTCGATACGGTAACAGCGGCGGTCCGCAAGTTCTTCAACCAGATGGAAGCAAAGAAATACAAGCTGCACGTACGCGTCTTCCTCAGCAAGTACCGGGGCTACGCGCGATGCCCGGAGTGCAACGGCCAGCGGCTCTGTAAGGAAGCGCTTTACGTCCGTGTGAACGGCCGCACCATCGGCGAGGTGGTGAAGCTCAACATCGCCCAATCGGCGGAGTTTTTCGCCGGGTTGCAGCTCACGCCGGAAGAGACGGGCATTGCCGAAAAGATTCTGGTCGAAATCCGCCAGCGGGTGAAATTCCTGAACGACGTCGGCCTCGAATATCTCACGCTCGATCGTCTGGCTTCCACGCTTTCGGGCGGAGAGGCGCAACGAATTCAGCTTGCCACATCGCTCGGCTCGCGTCTGGTGGGCGCCTGCTACGTCCTAGATGAACCGTCCATCGGGCTGCACACCCGGGATACGGACCGGCTCATCAAAATCCTGAAAGAACTGCGCGATCTTGGGAACACGATCCTGGTTGTTGAACACGATCCGGAAGTCATGGCCGCCGCCGATCACATACTCGATCTCGGGCCGGGAGCGGGCGAACTGGGCGGCCGGATCATCTTCGAGGGCTCTTATCCGCAGCTGATCGCTTCGGGCGATGGGTCGCTCACAGGCAAGTACCTCAGCGGAACGCTGCAGGTTTCCGCCCCGCGCGAAATACGTGAAATCGATCCGCACAAAATGCTGCGGTTCTTCGGCGCTCGCATGCACAACCTGAAAGATATCAATGTAGAGGTGCCGCTTGGCGTGATGGTCGTGGTGACGGGCGTTTCCGGTTCCGGCAAGTCGACTCTTGTTCACGACGTAATCTACCGGGCTCTACGTGCCCCCGGGTCGGAAGAAGGCGAAGAAAACGGCGCTCAACAGAAGCCGTTCGCCTGTACCCGCATCGAAGGCGCCGAGCGCCTCACCGAAGTCATCATGATCGATCAGTCGCCGATCGGACGCACGCCGCGCTCGAACCCGGTGACCTACATCAAAGCGTTCGATATGATCCGCGGCATCTTTGCCGCGACGCGCGATGCGGAAAAGCGCGGCTACACCGCCGGACACTTCTCCTTCAATATTCCCGGCGGACGGTGCGAAACCTGTCAGGGTGATGGCACGGTGACGGTCGAAATGCAGTTCCTGGCGGATGTGGAGCTCGTCTGCGAGGAATGCAAAGGCACGCGCTTTAAAAGCAGCATCCTGGATATCAAATATAAGGACAAGAACATCCACGAGGTGCTGCAGCTCACGGTGCGGGAAGCGATGGCGTTCTTTGACGGACAGCCCCGTCTGGTCGCCAAGCTCAAGGTCCTTGACGATGTCGGTCTGGGTTATTTGCATCTCGGCCAATCCGCGACCACGCTTTCGGGCGGTGAAGCGCAGCGTGTCAAGCTTGCGTCGCATCTCTCGCAGGCCACCTCGCGCGGAACGCTTTACATCTGCGATGAGCCGACTACCGGTCTTCACTTCGATGACATTGCCAAGTTGCTGGCCGCGTTCGAACGGCTCATCGAGCAGGGCGGAAGCCTGCTCATTATCGAGCACAATCTCGACGTGATTCGCGCCGCGGACTGGATCATCGATCTGGGTCCGGATGGCGGCGAGCGCGGCGGACGCGTCGTCGCAGTCGGGCCACCAGAGGCAATCGCGAAATCACCGGAGTCGCACACGGGCAAATACCTTGCGCTAACGGGCCCGCTGTAAACTACAGTTATGTGGCTGCTCGCCGCATTTTTGCTCCTTTTCCAATCGGCGGATCCTATGGACGAAGGCCGCAAGGCCCTCGACGCGAATCAATACGCGCGCGCCATCGAGTTGTTTCAAAAGGCCGCCGCGCTGGACCCGAAGGATTACGCGGCGCACTTTCATCTGGCCCTGGCGTATAGCCTTCAGAACGACGCCGCGCACGCTATTCCCGAATATGAAAAGACTCTCGAGCTGAAGCCTGCTCTGTACCAGGCCGAGCTCAATCTCGGCATCCTCCTTCTCCGTGAGAAGCGCCCTTCGGACGCCATCCCGCACCTGGAAAGCGCGGTCACCCAGAAGCCCAAGGAAGCCCGCCCCCAATACCAACTCGCCGAAGCCTATCTAAGCGCCGGCGATCCAGCCAAGGCTGCGCAGCATTTCGCCGCGAGCCTGGAAGCCGACCCGAAATCCCCGGCGGCGGAATTGGGTTTTGGACGCGCGGAACTGCTCCGGAATCAGTTGCCGGAGGGTGCCGCGCACTTCCGGAAGGCCGCTGAACTCGATCCGAAGTACCGCGATGCGCTTCTGGAACTGGCCGCGGCGTATGAAAAGGCAAAGCAGCCTGCCGAGGCCATCGCGCTCTATCGCCAGTTCCCGGAGAACACCGGCGCACAGGAACGGTTGGGCGAACTGCTTCTCGAGTCCAAGCAGTATGCGGAGGCTATCCCGAGACTTGAGAAGGCGGTCGCCGATTCGCCGACGTCGGCCAACCGGCTTGCGCTCGCCACCGCGTATCGCATGAACAAGGAATCGGCGAAGGAACTCGAGCAACTTGCGAAAGCCGCCGCT
>JAOAPQ010000023.1 GCA_025462965.1 Bryobacterales bacterium | reverse complement strand
CCCTGGTTCAGAAGGAATGCCGGTGTCAATCCGTTATCGGGGGTGTTGAAGCTCTGCGTCAACGTGAAACCCATGTTGTGCGTAGATCCGCTCACGGATTGAATCGGCGCAAAGGCACGCGCGTAGTTCGCGCGGATCACGGTCTTGTCGTTTAAAGAGTACGCAAGTCCAAGATGCGGCCCCCACGCGCCGAAGTAGGAATCCGCGAGCGTGCGTGTGTTCTGTCGCCCGGGACCGAATCCGGTAAAGATGACGGCGCCTGGAATTCCGCCCGCACCAGGGTTCGGTGTGGTTGGCGAGAAGTCGCTCCAGCGATTGGCAAGACCGGTCATAGGCAACTGCGTTTCCCAGCGCATGCCGATGTTGATTACCAGCTTGCGGTTGAAGCGCCAGTCATCCTGGACGAATCCGGCAAAATACGGAAACTGCTGGCCGATGAAGCGCACCGTGTCGATCTGACCCGTATCGGCATAGCCAAGCAGGAAGGAAGCGAATGCGTTACCGCCCTGAGTGGGATCCAGAATACCCGGCTTGCCCGTTTCCGCATAGCTGAATCCCGCGCAGCCGGCCTCGCACTGGCGCCCGAAGCCGTTATAGTGCGTCAGCTGGAACATGCCGCCCATTTTGATGCTGTGATTGCCTTTGATAATCGTGAGATCGTCGTTATACGCGTACACCGTGTTCTCGGAACCGTTGTTGGCCTGCGCGCCCCACTGGGTGTAGGGATTGCTCAAGCCGCCATTGAAGAGCTGCACCAGATTCTCATTGCAGTTCGGAACGTTGCCAAGGCAGAACTTCCCGCCCCACGGGCCAAGACTCTCCTGCGGCGGAAGATGATCCTGCCGCCAGTTGTTGCCGCCGGCGTAGAAGTGATTGAGGATCGTGGGAGCGATGGTCCAATCCCAACTGAAGCGCACGACGTCGGACTGCTGATGGAGGTCGTTGTAATTCGTGTAAAGGCCCGGCAGCGTCGCGGGCCCATCGGCGCCGGGAACGGTGGCTTCCCGGTCGTATCCGTAATAGCCGGAGATCCGGTGCCTCTCGTTGAAGATGTGGTCGCCCTTGATGCTCCACTTGTTGATGGGCTGTACCTGCGTGCCGTTGGTGATGAGGTAGTTGTTATTGATATAGCCGACAGTGCCCGGCGCGGCACCATTATTCGGCGCGAGCTTCCCGCTGGATTGGAACACGTTCAGCGCCTGGATAGCGGTCGGATTGAACTTACTGGCGGGAATCTTATTGCCCGGAAAGACCTGCCGCGACACGGTGCCATCCGGATTTACCACCTGCGTGGTCGGATCGTAGATCGGAATCTGCTTACCGGTGGAATCCACCCAGTTGGTGAAATCGCCGTTGTACATTTCGGGAGTCGGAACCGTAGCGGTGGCGTTTGTCGCGCCGTTACGATTGCGGAAACCTTCGTACGAGAAGAAGAAGAACGTCTTGTCCCTGCCGTTGTAGATCTTCGGAAGCCAGACCGGACCGCCGACCGTGGCGCCGAAATCGTTCTGCTTATAGATCTGCCGCGGCTTGCCCGCACGGTTGCTGAACCAGTCGTTCGCGTCGAAATCGTTGTTGCGGAGAAATTCGTAAGCGGACCCGTGAAGCTGATTCGTTCCCGACTTGGTCACGAAGGTCATGACGCCGCCGCCGGCGTGGCCGTACTCCGCCTTGTAACCGTTCGTGTCGACGGTAAACTCAGTGATCGCTTCGACAGAGGGCGCGTTCGAATTCACCCAGCTCTTCTGAAGGGCTCGCGATGTCGCGGCGGAAACGCCGTCGAGAGTCACACCATAACTGGCGGCCTGCCCGCCGCCCAGCGCGAACCCGGCATCGCCGCCCACGTTCTTCGCTTCCGGCGTAAGCACGGCCAGATCGAAAGGACTACGCACCGCGCCGCCCACTTCAAGCGGCAGATCATTGACCAGTTTGTTGTTAATCGTGACGCTGCTCTTGGCATCCTCGGTGTGCATCTGAACGGCGGACGCTTCCACCTGGACGGTCTGCTGCGCTGAGCCGACCTGCAACGTTACATCCGCGCGCACGTTTGTCGCGGCATCCACGGTAAGTTTGGAAAGCTCAGCAGAGTGAAAACCTTCCTTCTCCACGCGGACATCGTAGGCGCCCACCTGCAGGCTGATGGCGGTGAACTCCCCATCCTGGTTGGTGGTCAGATTGGTGACTTGATTGGTCGCGGGATTGGTAACGGTTACCTTGGCTCCCTGGACGACTGCGCCCGAGGAATCCCGGACAGTGCCGGTAATGGTGCCGCGCTCCGATTGCGCGAACAGAATACCCGATGCGACGAACAACACCGCGAGCGAAGCAATAGCTCGCCAACTCCCTCTAAAAAACATACTTGGTTCTCCTTGTACGGCCCCTAGGCCCTGTTGAGTAGGACTCTATCACAAAGGGGGGTATTTTGAAACAATGAAGCGAATACTACCCGGAGCCGGCATCGCCGCTCTAGCAGCTGCAATTTGGGCCTTTGCGCAACCATCGGGAGATGCGCTGGTCGAAGGTTTCCGCACGGTTGAAGTGGCCTCAGTCGCCGACGCCATGGAGCAACTGTATGGGCAGCGGGCCTACATGGCGCATGAGATGCGGCCCATTATTACCGCGAAGTTTGCGGGCCCGGCGGTGACGGTTCTGATGAAGAAGGAAGAGCACAAGGAAGGTGCAACGGCATCCGGCGGCATGCTCGATGCGATCGATGCGGCCCCGGCCGGCTCGGTCTACGTGATGGTGCTGGAAAATGGGGCGGATTTCGCCGGGATCGGCGGCCTGATGGCGACGGCCATGAAGTATCGCGGCCTGGCGGGCGCGGTGATCGACGCCTCTGTGCGCGACACACCCCAAATCCGCAAGCTGCAGTTCCCGGTTTTCAGCCGCGGCGTGGCGCCATCCACGACGATTAACCATTACCGGTTCGGCGGCTCGAATGTACCCGTGACTTGCGCGGGCGTTCGCGTCAATGCGGGGGACATCGTGGTCGCCGACGAAGATGGCGTCGCGGTCGTTCCGCGCGCGCGTGCGGCGGACGTGCTCAAGAAGGCCCAGGAACTCGACGACACGGAACACCGCATGCTGCCGTTTATCGAGAAATACCGGTCGATCAAGGACGCTGTCGCGAAATTCGGCCGGATCTGATAGGCTGATCGGCCATGATGCTCCGTATCTGCATTCTGATGTCCCTAGCGCTGGGACTTCAGGCTCAAATCTTTACCCTGTCGCGCGACCAGGTGATGAAGTACACGGCCGATAACCCCTACGACCGGTTCCCGGACGGACGCCCAAAGGTCCCGGATGCGCTGCTGGAGAAATGCAAAGGACTCTCGATCGAGGAAGTATGGGCCGTGGTGAAGGAGAGAAACTTCAATCACCAGTTCGCGGGCGATTTTAAGATCATGCACCCCGAGATGAAGCTGGTGGGCCGCGCGGTCACAGTCCAGTTCATGCCCATGCGGCCGGACCTACAAAAGGCTTCCGACCCTAACACGGGCGGCAACGGCCCACGTATCGCCGGGCATCAGCGTTTCATCGATTCGCTGCAACCGGGCGATGTCGCCGTGGTAGACCTGTTCGGGAAGGTGGAAGGCGGAACGATCGTCGGCGATAACCTTGCGACCGCGATCTGGAATGCGACGAAGACCGGTCTCGTGGTGGATGGGGCGATACGGGATGCCGAGGGCATCTTCCCGATGGGTATGCCGGTGTACTACAAAGGCGTTCATCCCTCGGCGCTCGATTACCAAAGCGTCATGCTGACCGGCGTCAACGTACCGGTGAAGATCGGCGAGGCGACGGTGATGCCGGGCGATGTCGTGTTCGGCGACCGGGGCGGGCTTTACTTCATTCCGCCGGCGCTGGTGAAAGAAGTGGTGGACAAGGCAGAGGTGACGCACATCCACGATGAGTGGACGAAGATGAAGTTCGCGACCGGTAAGTATAAATCAAGCGACATCTATCCGAGCCCGCACGACCCGGCGTTGAAGCAGGAATACCAGGAGTATCTGAAGCAGCATCTGGGCAAGTGAGCGCGGAGATCCGCATCGGCACTTCCGGCTGGCACTACAAGCACTGGATCGGCGCGTTTTATCCACCTCGGTTCCCGGCGTCGAAGATGCTCAGCTACTATCAGGAGCGTTTCGATACGGTGGAATTGAACAATACCTTTTACCGGCTGCCTGCGGAGAATGCCGTGAAGCTCTGGCGCGAATCCACACCTGCGGGATTCGTGTTTGCGGTGAAAGGCAGCCGGTTCATCACTCACATGAAGAAGCTGAAAGATCCGGAAGCGGGTCTGGAGAAGTTCTTCGCGCGCGTGGATTTGCTTGGTGAGAAGCTGGGCCCGGTACTGTGGCAGCTACCGCCGAACTGGACTCTCGATGTGGACCGGCTGGCGGAATTCCTGAGCGCGCTGCCCAAGTATCACCGGTATGCGTTTGAGTTCCGCAACGAGACATGGAACACGCCCGAGGTGATGAGCCTGTTGCGCGCGAACGGTGCTGCTTACTGCGCTTACGATCTGGCGGGGTATCAATCGCCCGTTGAGATCACGGCTGATTTTACGTATGTCCGGCTGCACGGGCCAGGCGGCAAGTACCAGGGGAGTTACAGCGATGATGCTCTGCGGGGTTGGGCGCGGCGTATCAGGGAGTGGCGGAAAGTGCTCCGAGCGGTTTTTGTTTATTTTGACAATGATGATTCGGGGTATGCGGCGCACAATGCGCTGCGATTGCGGGAGTTAGTGGGTTAGGGCGGGGACGACAGGGTCGAAAAACCCCTGGCGCTCCCGCTGGGGTGCCCGTTTTTCATCAAATTTCGCGGGCCGAAGGCTCTGGAAAACAGGCCACGAAAAACGATGGCCTGTCCGACACGGCCTGGTAGGCCGCGGCAGCTTGGCAAACACATTCAGCGGTTAGCTCCAGAGGCGGTCGTTCGCGCGCTCTTTATCCCACTGCGGCGTTGGTTCGAAATAACCGGGCTCCATCAGGTGCTGCTTCATGACGTCGTCGTTCAGCGTGATGCCGAGCCCCGGCTTCTCCGGAACCGTGATGAAGCCGTGGTTCACAATCGGCTTCTCGACGCCAGCCACCAGATCACTCCACCACGGCACGTCGACCGAGTGATTCTCCAGCACCAGGAAGTTCTCTGTCGCCGCAGCGCAATGTACGTTCGCCATGCAGGACACCGGCGACCCGGCGAAGTGCATCGCCATTGGAACACCGTACTCCTGGGCCATATCGCCGATTTTCTTCGTCTCCAGAATGCCGCCAGACGTCGCAAGGTCCGGATGCACAATATCCACCGCGTGCGCTCGGGCCAGTTCGGCGAAACCTTCCTTCAGGTAGATGTCCTCACCCGTCGCGAGCGGAATGTTCACGGCATCCGAAATCTTCTTCAACAGCTCCGTGTAATTCCACGGGATCATGTCTTCGAGCCAGGCCATGTTGTACTTCTCCAGTGCCTTGCCCAAGCGTATGCAGGAGTTGACGCCGATGTGTCCGAAGTGATCAGCCGAGAGCGGAATCTCCATGGCCACCTGCTCGCGCACTGTGGCCACATACTGCACCATCGTGTCGACGCCCTTTTCCGTCAACTCGATGCCGGTGAACATGTGCTGCGTCTTGTCACCTTGCGCCAGGGAAGCGCCCTTCGGCGCCGTGATCGTGCCCGGAACCTTCTCCATCAGGTCGATGCCGAGATCCATTTTTAACCATGTGAAACCCTGGTCGCGCCGCTCGCGCAGACGGTTCCCGTACACCTGCGGGTCGGGCGATTCGGTGGTATCGGCATAGCAGCGGATCTTATCGCGGAACTTGCCGCCGAGCATCTGGTACACCGGCACGTTGTAGACCTTGCCGGCGATGTCCCACAAGGCCATCTCCACTCCGCAGACGCCGCCGGCCTGCCGAGACTGTCCACCGAACTGTTTGATCTTCCGGAAAATTTTGTCCACGTTGCATGGGTTCTCACCGAGCAACCGGCTCTTGAGCATAAGCGCGTAGGTCTTGCTCGCGCCGTCGCGGACCTCGCCTAGTCCATAGACACCCTGGTTGGTGTCGATGCGGATGACCGGGCAAATCATGGGCGCCTTCCAGATCGTGGCGACACGCAAGTCGGTGATTTTCAGATCGGAAGGTCTGGAATTAGTGTTTACGTTGTTCTGGTAAGCGACGAGGCTCTCGTCCGCCCAAAATGACGATGCCACGCCGACCGCGGCCGTGCTGAGTGTTGTTTTCAACAGGGACCGGCGGCTGAATCGCTGGGTTGGGTTTGACATGTCGGGTATTCTATACCCGTCAAGACCCAGCGGAAAAAGGAGAGGGCGGCTCCGAAGAACCGCCCCCCTTGTCTGACGTCGATTTGGCGATTACCGATCGCGCTTACCGGTGATGGCCGCCACCCTCGTGGCCGTGGAATCCCTCGTGGCCGCGGAATCCTTCCCCGCCGCGGAATCCTTCGCCGCCGCGAAAGCCATGATCGAAGTCGCGATGTTCAAACCCGCGGCCTCCAAAGCCGAATCCGTAGCCATAAGGGTAGGAGTACACGGGCGGGGCATAGCCGTACCCGTAGCCCGGGTAACCGTAGTATGAATATGGACTTGGGTAGCCGTACACAGGCGCGGGAACCGAATAAACAGGGCCGCCTATTCCCACCCCGAAATGAACCCCGGCATTCGCCTTGGGCGGATTCGCCAGGAACATCAGACCGAATAGTGCAACTGCAGATAACGCTAACTTCTTAAGCATTTCAAGCCTCCCGAAGGACCTTGATTCTTTCTTGCCTTCACTTAATTGGACGCACGCCATGGCATCTGGGATTCGCCGCCAGAAGTTCGTAAAAGCGCTTTAATCGCCCAGCCATGCGGCTGCTATCGTTGTTCCTAACCGTCCATGCCAGAACAATCTTTCGATCCAGGCTTGACCCAGCAGTACGGCGGCAAAATCGGCCGTACCATCAACAAAGACGGTTCGTTCAATGTGCGGCGCACCGGGAGCCGCCTGCTGGACACGAACCTCTATCTATTTATCGTAGGTGTCCCCTGGCCGGCGTTCATTGGGCTGGTGCTGCTGGCTTACGTGGTCACGAATACCATCTTCGCGATCATCTATTACTGGATTGGCGCGTACCACTTGTCAGGCGCTGACGTATCGACCCCGGGACGCGCCTTCGCCAGCGCCTTCTTCTTCAGCACTCATACTCTCACCACTGTCGGTTACGGAAGCATCTCACCGAATAGCTTCGGAACGAACGTCGTGGCAGCCATCGAGGCTCTCACCGGATTAATGGGCTTCGCGGTCGCTACCGGTTTGCTGGTTGGCCGCGTATCGCGACCAACGGCCCGAATCGCCTTCAGCGGGTCTGTTCTGATAGCGCCCTACGGGCAAGGCGACAGCCTCCAATTCCGGATCGCCAACCAGCGCAAAAACAGCCTGATGGAGATTGAGGCGAAGGTGATGCTGATGACCGTCGATGAGACGTCGAACGGGTTGAAGCGCGATTATGCTGTTCTCCGGCTCGAACGCCAAAGCATTTACTTCTTCCCGCTCACGTGGACCATCGTCCATCCAATCGACCGCCGCAGCCCGCTCTGGGAGAAGACGGCCGAGGATCTCGAACGTCTGCAAGCTGAAGTTCTCATTCTGATCAAGGGCTTCGACGAGACGTTTAGCCAGATCGTACACGCCCGGTACTCCTATCGGTATGACGAGATCGTTTGGGGCGCGAAGTTCGCACCCGCTTTCCACGTGAGTGAGGAAGGGGTCCTGGTGCTGGAAGTGGATCGGGTTGGCGAGCTCAGGAATTCCAGCCCAGAGCTTCGCGAAGGTTCGTGATGTGCGCTGTATGGTGCCGCCCGTGCCAGGCGTAGAGTTGCAGAGCCTCATCCAGCGTTACGAGACCCATTTCCGGATGCCGGTAGGAGCGCGACCAATCGGGCTCGGCGAACGACCGGAGCAGGAGCACCCAACGCTCGTGCAGCGGATGAAGAAGCGCGAGTGAAAGCTCCGGAGGCGCCGTCCGCGCGTCCGGCAATTGAGCCCAGAGCTGTTCCGCATAAGGCTTAATCTCCGGCTCATCTTCGGTAAGCGCCAGCCGGAAACGGACATAGCTGTTCATGTGGCTGTCCGCGACATGGTGAATCACCTGGCGAACGGACCAGCCGCCTTCGCGGTAGGGGGTGTCCAGTTGAGCCGGCTTCAAGCCGCGGATTGCTTCGGCGAGATGCGCCGGGGTTTGGGCGATTTCTTTAATCCATTCCGCGCGGCTGGCGGCATCGGATTGGGCCTGCATTGCGAACTTGCCGACCGGGTAGCTCGGATTTGACATTCCTCGAGTGTAGCTAGAGTTAGCAGCGCGCCGCCAGCTGACGCGCCCCCCAGATTACAGCCGCGTAGTTATAAATAACAAACTAAACCCAGATTAGTAACATTGAAATAGTTATCAAAAGAAAACTATATATTTTGGGTAATTACTATTCGCGAAATTTTGTGCTACTCCTAACTACGGCGGCCATTTAGCAGGATAATTCCCGATTACAAATCCGCTAATAACGCTAGTTGCAGATATCAAACAAATTCGGATCGAGAAAACTAATTTATGTTGTTAATCGCTAGAATTATTTTCTTCCTGGCCGCAGCTTCCAGTGTTTCCGCCGCCGAAGACCTCCGGGGCACCATGTACATGGTTTATCCCGGCGACCTGACGCTATATGGCATGGCGCACGATGTAAACAATCAGAACAACAACACGCTGCAGGTGAAAGTTTGCTGGGACGATCCCAGTTTCAGCAGCAATTGCGACAGGGCAATCGCAGCGAATACCAGTAGTTTTCCATTTTCAGCGTGCGACGGGTCCTGTCAAGGCTTTCAGTACATGCCTCCCCCGGGAACGGTGGGAAGCGTAACTCCTCGCGACGGGAAAAACCATCTCATGTATGTCAAGGTCATTTCCCAGGCCAATCCGGGAGCGGGTGACAAGCCCCTGGAGGGATCGCCCTGGCCATTCACGTACAGAAACGGCACCGTGGGTCCGATGTGGGACGCGAATCTGGAAGCCTCCCCCGCCCGCTTGACTGCGTCGCAGTTGGCGCTTCTCGCGAACAGTCAGGATCCCTATAGCGTGGGGTCGGGCGGGAATACCGTTTGCACGGTAAATGGAACACCAATCAAAGACGACGGAGTCGTCGGATACTACGTACAAAGGCACCACGTCCCTTGCGCGAATGTCTACGTGGTGTCCGTACCGGTGGTGCAAACGACCAGCCAGGCGATGTTTTACTCCGCTATAGTGCCCACTCTTCAGTCGATGTCCTCTTCCCTCCAGGCCATCGCCATTGGCTGGGTTCAACCGAGCGCAGTCGGATTTACAACCGGCAATTACGGACAACAATCGATCAGCGCCGCGGTAGCCAATGCCGGGTTGGTGCTCGGTTCGGGCTGTGTTGACGGCGGCCATGCGGGCATGCTGGGCCAAGGTCCGATCAATCCCTATTTCAACTCGGTTTCCAAGGCGCCGTTCACCGATTACGGTCTCCGGCCGGCGATGATGCTCGCAGGGGAGAGTTGCCCAACCTGTACCGCCGGGAATAACTACTCGAGTGCATGGCTCGCGGACGTCAAGACGGCAAAGTCCGTGATCGACAGCGCGATCGCGGCGGTCGACACAAATCCGTCGGGCGGCAACGTGTACTGGTCCTGGACATCGGATCTGGGAAGAAGTTCAACAGCGGTCCTTGTCTCTCCTCTGGTGTTGGGAAATGCATTATCGCCTAAGGTCAACGCCCAGGTACTAGGGAACCAAACCGCTCCATTCCCGCTGGATGTATCGTCGAAAAACATCCTGCTCTACGACGAAGGCGGACCGCACTGGAACTACGTGGGTGCTACTTTCTTACCCGGCGCCGGCATTGGTTTTGCAGTGACCTCGACCTCGGGCTGGCTCCCCTCCGACGGCAACCAGACCAATGCAGCTTCGTGGCTGTCGCAGGGGGCGGTGGGTGCATACGGCAATGCCGCAGAGCCCTGCGAACTGTTCCCGTACAAACATCCCGATCCGGCTCTCGTCATCCCGAACTACACGCAAGGACAGACGGTAATTGAAGCTCTGTGGAAGTCCGTGAGACTGCCGTGGGGCGGCAACTTCGTAGGGGATCCGCTGGCTTCGCCGTTCAGTCTCGGTCCCCACACTTCAGGGCCGACTCTTGTCTCCATCAATCCGCCTTCCTCCGTCCAGGGCGCAGCGGTCAACGTTACTCTGACCGGCGCCAACTTCATGGGCGGCGCGAGCGTGCATGTGAGCGGCTCAGGCGTTTCGGTGAGCAACGTCGTAGTGGTGAGCGCCACCCAGATCACGGCCACGCTGACTGTAGGCGCGGCGGCGGCGGGTCAGTACAGCGTGTCGGTGACGACATCGGCCGGCACGACCGGCACCGTGCCCTTTAGCGTATCCGCCAGTTCAACAGCACCAAGCCTGACGTCTATCACACCGGGCACCGGTGCACAGGGTACCCCTACGAACATAACTCTAACCGGCACGGGATTCCGTAGCGGAGCTACGGTGGGCGTAAGCGGTTCAGGCGTTACCGCCAGCAACGTTGTGGTGGTGAGCGCCACGCGTATCACAGCCACGCTGACCATCAACTCGAACGCGACGGCTGGCGCCCACGGCCTCTCAGTCTCCACGACGGGCGGCACGAGCGGTGCAGTGCCTTTCACGGTTAACGTCAATCCTGCGCTGCCTCACCTGACATCCGCTACACCCAGTAGCGTGATGCAGGGCGGCGCTGTGAACGTCATCCTCGCGGGTACGAATTTCATACCCGGAGCTCGGGTGGGCGTAGGCGGCTCGGGAGTTACCGCCAGCAACGTAGTAGTAGTGAGTGCAACCCAGATCACCGCCACACTTACGGCAAGCTCGACGGCCGCCGCCGGCCCGCATAACGTTTCGGTGGCGACATCGGGCGGCATGAGTGGCACCGTGCCCTTTACGGTCATTGCCAGTTCCAACCGGCCGGCCGTATTATCGATCGCGCCTAACGGCGGCACGCAAGGCGCCGCAGTGGACGTGGTCTTGACGGGCGTCAACTTTGCCGCAGGAGCTACCGTGGGCATCAGCGGCGTTGGCATTGCGGTGGAGCGCGTCAGGCAGGTCAGCGCGACGCAGATGACCGCCACGTTGCATATAGGAATCAGCGCAGCACCCGGACCTTACAGCGTCTCGGTAACAACCACGGCTGGCACCGGCAACTCGTCTACGTTCACAGTCAAGGGGATCAGTTCCGCGCCCACGCTGACTTCGTTGAACCCTTCGGGTGGTATGAGGGGTACGTCTATCCCAGTAACAGTAAACGGTACCAACTTCACTGCCCAATCGGGAGTGAGGTTGAGCGGAGACGGGGCCTCCTTGAGCAACGTGGTTGTGGTGAGCCCTACCCAAATCACCGTTACCTTTAAACTCTCGCCGACTACGGCGCCGGGCGCTGACACCGTTAATATCGTAACTGGCGCGGGAACCAGCAACGGCCTTCCCTTCGCGGTCAATTGACGCCACCACCACCTAAGTCATTGATTATATTATCTCTGCGGGCACCCTGCTATGATGGGCACGTGCCCAAAGTTACTTTCTTGCCGGCGAACGAGACGTTCGAGTTCGAATCCGGCAAGCTGCCGTATCATGAACACGGTAAACCCGAATCGCTGCTGGACGTTGCCATAAATTTCGGCTTCCATTTGGAACATGCCTGCGGCGGAAATTGCGCCTGCACAACGTGCCACGTTGTCGTGAAAAGCGGCGCCGAGAATCTTTCCGAAGAAGACGATGACGAGATCGATCGCTGTGAAACGGCCGCGGACTACCAGGTCGGTTCGCGCCTTGGATGTCAGGCGGTCGTCACAGGCGACGTAGTGGTGGAAATACCCGCCTGGAACCGCAATTACATCAGCGAGGGAGGGGCTTCGATTCTTGGGGATGCGATTCCGCCCCCGAAGATCCGGTCCATTTCCGCGGAGTAGGCCCCTTTTGAGGTCCGGAGCCGGGACCAAACAGCTGCACCAGGCGATCGATCAGTTCCTGAGGAATGTTCGCCGTGACCTTGATGGTTTTATCCAGACGTTCCACCTGGATGCCGTCCCAGATGCGCAGCAACTCGGGCTGGCTATCCGGAACGCTTAGCCGGCCGAAGCCGATCAGGCCTTTCATGGCATCGCCAAGGTTCTTTGCATCCGTGTCGGTGCGGCAGCTTCCCTGTACCATCGTGTTCAGGCCATGGGTCAGGTCGGCCTGAAAGAACGTGTTATCGAGTGAGTGGAAGATTTTGCGGAAATTTGCCGCATTGCCTGAATCCGGCATGTTGTTGGCGATGAAATCCGCTCCACCGAGCGAGATAGCCCACAACTGGAATTGCATGGGTACCGCTTGCGCTTTGGCGAGGAGGGCGGCCGTTGCGCTTCGATTTCCCACCCGGTATTGGTCAAGCGCCTCCCGCAGCCCGACCACCGGCCCCGCGATGGCGAGAGATGGATCCATGATGCAGAAGCCGGCCTCCTGGGCGGTGTTGGTCCAGATGGTGTACCCGTGGTAGCTGAGCTTCCTGACATCTTTCATCTTCGCGACATTTTCGCTGGTCAGGTGGAACGATCCGCGAGCCAGCAAAACCCCGCTCTTGGGTTTGGCGCTGGAGGCGACCAGCAGATCCCGCACGTCGCGGCGCGGATCGAAGCCGGTATTGGCCGCGAACTCGTCGAGCTGCTCAAACTTTTGCTGGACCACCAGCTTCTGGTACAACGGCGTGTTCTTTACCTGATCCATGCGCGCGCCGAAGAGGGAAACAGAATCCGGCGGCACGAGCCGCGCCAGTACGTTATCGACGCGTTCCTCGGACCGGCAGCCGGGGAGCGCCACGATGATGAGCAGAATAGGAAGGGCCCGAATCATTTCTAGTAGTTCTTTCGCTGAAACACGTATACACCGCCGGCCAGGCAGACCAGCCCGAAAAGCGCGGTGCTCCACACCGGCATCCAGGATTCGATGGGCTGTCCCATCACGATCTGCCTCAAAATCTGGCCGATGTCGACCGCCTTGGGCAGCGCGTAGTAAAGGCTCCGCACGATGTTGCGCGAAAGCTCCGAGCTGAGGAGCTTTGCGATTCCCACGCGATTATAGAGAATCACGCTGATAATCATCAGACCGAAAGTCACCATCGTGGCCACCACAGCGCTCTCCCAAAGAACGCCGATGAGCAGCACCACCGAGAGATACACAGCAAACATGAACAGCGTCAGAATGCTGCCCCAGAGGAAGCCGGGCGTCCAGATACCGGTCTTCCAACCGAAGATGATCCAGAGCGCCAGTACAGGGTAGAAAATATTCAGCGCGATCAGCAGGAGGTTGCCTGCGTATCGCCCGAGCAGAATGTGATAACGCTCTACCGGCTTGGACAGGAGCAGCTCAATTCGACCCGGCTCGAAAATGGTCGGGATCAGTCCGGCCGAAGCCAGCACCGCGAGCAGCATTCCGAAGCCATAGAGAACAGCGGCCACCCCGGCGTGAGCCTGCCGCACAAGTTGATTGACGTCCTGGGTACGGCCCGTGTTTCCGAAAAACGTCACGGTGGCCAGGGTTCCGGCCACGATATCGATTTTAACAATCAGGAGGACGAACAGAATCAGCGCCGTAGAGCAGCCGAAGAACCCCCAGATAATCTTGCGGGCTGAGGCTTCCCGGAAGGTGTCCACGATGAGCGCGGAGGTTTGTACAACGACTCTATTTGCCACTGACGGTCCTCATGAAAACTTCTTCAAGCGTACTGTTCACACGCCCGAGCTTTTCGATGTCGCAGCGCTCGGCGCGCAGAAGATCGACGGCCTGGTTCGCGGTTTCGCGGTCGCCGAACAGAACCGCGAGCGAGCCGTTGTTTTGCGAGAAGCTCTTGGCGCGCGTGCGCAACTCCGTTGCGAGCTGCTCGGGAACGCCCTCCGCTTCAACGGTGTAACCGCTGCCCGCGGTCAGTTCCTGGACCCGCCCTTCGAGAGCAACCTTGCCGTTCTGAATAATGGCGACGTCGCGGCAGAAGAGCTCGACTTCAACCAGCAAATGCGAGTTCAGGAAGATCGTAACGCCCTTCTGTTCTAGTGCATGAAGAATATCGCGGATCTGGCGCCGGCCTACCGGATCGACGCCGTCCGAAGGCTCGTCCAGAACCAGCAGAAGCGGTTCATGCATGAGCGCCTGCGCCAGCCCCACGCGCTGCAGCATGCCTTTCGAATACTTGCCAAGCCGCGTATTGCCCCACTGATTCAGCCCCACGATATCCAGCAGTTCCGGAATGCGCTTCTTGCGACTCCCGGAATCCATGCCGGAAAGCGCTGCGTAGAAATCCAGCATCCCGCGGCCGGTCATGTAGGTCGGAAACCGGTGGTTCTCAGGCAGATAGCCGATCGGCTGGCGCGCCGGGCGCGTGCGGGTATCCATTCCGAAGACTTTCGCCAGTCCGGCCGTGGGATGCGAACAGGAGAGCAGCATCTTCACGAACGTGGTCTTGCCTGCGCCATTGGGCCCGAGCAAGCCATAGGTCGCGCCGCGTTCGACACGCAGGGAGACGCCATCCACTGCCCGGAATTCCTTCTTCGACCAGGCTTTCTTGAAGACCTTGGTCAGGCCTTCGGTCTCGATCGCGTACGTCATTGGGAGTTTACGCTCACTTTACGGCTCGGTACTAGGAGTAACGCGATTGGGCCGCGACTTGTTCCCTTCGTATTATGAACGCATGCGAATCGACGCGCACCAACACTTCTGGGACCTTGACCGTTTCGAGTACTCGTGGATGCCGCCGGGAGAGTCGGTGCTGCGCCGGAATTATTTGCCCGGAGATCTTTGGCCGATTCTGGACGAGAATCGTTTCGACGGCACCGTCCTGGTGCAGGCCAACACGAGCATCGAGGAGACGCGCTGGTTTCTCGAGCTCGCCGGAGAGAATCCGTGGATTTCCGGCGTGGTCGGCTGGGTGGACCTGACCGATCCGCGGCTGGGCGCGACCTTGGACGAGCTACAGAAGCATCCGAAGTTCAAGGGGGTGCGGCATCCCGTTCATGACGAGGACGATACGCGTTGGATCCTGTGCGATGATGTGCTCGCGGGACTCAACGAGGTAGCGCGGCGTGGATTGCCGTATGACCTGCTGTTCCGCCCGATTCATCTGCCGCTCATTCCGTTTATCGTCGAGCGTGTACCGGAACTGCGCATGGTGATCGACCACATTGCGAAACCCTTTATCGCGGACCATTTGATGGACGGCTGGCTGGAAGACATGGCCGCGGCGGCCGAATTCCCGCAGGTTTTCTGCAAACTCTCGGGCATGATCACGGAGGCGGACCCGAAAGGCTGGAAATCCGAGGACCTCCGTCCGTATGTTCAACACGTTCTAGGCTCGTTCGGCCCGGAGCGGTTGATGTTCGGCAGCGATTGGCCCGTCTGCAAGCTGGCCGGAAGCTGGAAGCAGGTGCTCGCGGCGTTTACGCAGGCGATCGGAGCGCAGCCGTTGGACGTGCGCGAGCAGCTTTTGGGTGAGACGGCGACGCGGTTTTACGGACTCTATACTAAGGAAAGGTAAGGAGCGCGAATGATGGCTACCGCCACGCAGTTCACTATCGAAGATTTCGAGAGACTTTCCGATGACGAGGCACGAAACAAAGAGCTGGTCAACGGAGAGCTGGTGGACGTGTCTGGAAATACTAGTGAGCATCTTGATTTGCAATCCCAATTGTTGGCGCTACTATGGGCCTTCGCGCGCGAGCACAAACTCGGCAAAGTTCTCCACGAGCAGGAATACGCCTTCGGTAAGGATGCTCATGGGCCCGATGTCAGCTTTTTCGGTCCCGCTAAGCTGCCCTTCTGCAAGCCCAAGCGGCGCGTCCAGCCTTTCGTTCCCGATCTTGCCATAGAAATTGCTTCGTACAACGACAAATTCGGCCAACTGGAGGAGAATATCGCCAAGTACCTCGACCATGGGGTCGCGGAGGTCTGGGTTTTCTCGCTCGTGCGCCAAGTCGCGTTTGTGTATTCGAGAGATCGTGCAGCCGTTCTCGGCAAAGGCGATTTATTCGCGCCCGCGG
>JAOAPQ010000001.1 GCA_025462965.1 Bryobacterales bacterium | reverse complement strand
TTGCGGCTATGGGAGAGATCGGAGTACCGCAACCTCGCGTCCCGGTCCTGCCCCACAATGTAAACGATGCTTCCGATCGCGAGCGCCAGGCCGGATCCAAGCACGATGATCAACAGTTTCGTCAGGTTGCTGCGGGCTGTGCTGAATTGCGCGAGCAGCGCCGCCTCCTGCCCGCGCAACTGCTCCTGATTCCAGACAGCGATCTGGCCGCTCACTTCCAACAGGCGCGCGCGCCGCGGCAGCACCTGGTCGCACAGATAGCGATTCATCCGCGCGCGGTCGTCCCGATGGTTCTCCGCGATCCCCCCGTTCACGGCGCGTTCCTGTTCCGCGACCATGGCCTGCAGCGTGGTGAATAAGGCGACCTCTTCGGGTTCGCGAGCCGGATAACTGTTCAGTGCAGTCGCAATCTGCTTCGCCAGCTGTGGGAAGTCCTCGGCCGGTCCCTGCGCGAGGAAGTATTGCTGGACCCGATCGCCGTAGACGTCCAGATAAGATCGGAACGTCAGCAGGGATTCGTTGCGCGCAAAGAACGCCGAGCGAACCGCCTCCTCCGATGCATGTAGGCTCTTCACCACGGAGAGCGCTTCCAGGCCGGCAATCAGCAACAGGGCGAGCAAGCCACCGAAACCTGCCAGAAGGACGACACGCAAGTTCCGGCCAGGGCGGGTATCTTCCATGCCTTAAGGGTATGCCTATCATCAGGAGTGCTGAAGTGGGATGTCATCGTCGTGGGCGGCGGCCACAATGGTCTGGTTGCGGCCGCGTATCTCGCACGCGCGGGGCGTCGCGTGCTGGTGTTGGAGCGCCGTGAACTCCTCGGCGGATGCGCCGTTACGGAGAACTTGTGGCCGGGCTTTCGCGTCTCCACGGCGTCCTATCTGGTCAGCCTGCTCCGCGACGAGATCGTGCGGGATCTCGAACTCAAAAGGTTCGGATACCACGTGTACCCGAAAGATCCACCGTTTTTCACGCCGTTTCCGGATGGCCGCCATCTCTTCATGTGGCAAGACACTGCCCGCACCGTCGCGGAAATCGCGCGCTTTTCGAAACACGATGCCGAGGCGTTTCCAACGTACGATGCGCATCTGGAGACGCTGGCTGAGCGGATGGACGCGCTGCTGCTTTCCGACCCGCCTGCCGCCGTCGATGGTCTGCGCGAAGTTCTGGAGAGCAGCGCGGAAGAGTTTCTCGACCGCTGGTTTGAATCGCCCGAGATCAAAGTCACGCTTGCGACCGATGGTGTCATCGGCGCGAATGGCGGGCCTCGAACGCCTGGAACGGCGTACGTGCTATTGCATCACTGCATGGGCATGGCGGCCGGGCGGCGCGGCCTCTGGGGATATGTGCGCGGCGGCATGGGCGCGCTCTCGGAAGCTATCGCCTCATCCGCGCGCAGCCATGGCGCCGAGATCGGCGTAAACGCTACTGTTGAGCGCGTACTCGTGCGCGATGGAGCGGCCCGTGGTGTCGTACTCGCCGGGGGCGAGGAAATCGAGGCCGGTGCGGTGCTTTCAAATCTCGACCCGCGCGCGACCTTCTTGGGTCTTCTCGACGAACGTCAACTCCCGCCGGACTTTGTCTCGAAAATGCGCGCGTACCGGTGCGAAGGTACGTCGATGAAGATGAACCTTGCCCTCGATGCCTTGCCTGAGTTCCGCGCGCTGCCGGGTGCTCCGGGCCCGCAGCATAGGGCGACAATTCATTTGTGCCCCTCAATCGACTATGTCGAGCGCGCCTGGCGGGAAGCCCAGGCCGGGAGCCCGTCGCGGAATCCGATGCTGGAAATCGGCATCCCGAGCATGTACGACCCCACGCTCGCCCCGCCGGGCAAGCACGTGATGAGCGTCTTTCTGCAATACACGCCTTACACCTTGCGTGGCTCCACTTGGGATGAACTGCGCGATTCCTACGCCGAGCGCGTACTCGACCTGATCGAGGAATACGCGCCCAACATTCGCTCGATCGTTCTGCACCGCCAGGTGCTGACGCCGCTCGATCTGGAGCGCCGCTTCGGAATCACCGGCGGCAATATCTTCCACGGAGAACTGTCGGCCGATCAGCTGTTCGCAAATCGGCCGGGTTACGTTACACCCGTGCGCGGCCTTTATTTATGCGGCTCCGGGACGCATCCCGGCGGCGGTGTAATGGGCGCGCCGGGCTATAGCGCCGCTCGGGCCGTCCTTAAGCAGTGACTGGAGGAACCATCGTCTTCAGGAACTCGTGCGCTGTGTGAAAGCCGCGCTTGAACTGTTCCGTGAAGTTCCCCTGCTCGTAAGAGGGCTCGTAAAACGGATCTTCGTTCTCGATGTTCATCGCGCCGGAGTAGTGCGCTTCAGCCAGCACGGAGAAGAAGCCCTTCCAATCCACCGAGCCCTCGCCCGGAATGCGGAATCGCCACCAGCGTTGATTATTCGGCGGCTGGATGCCCGTGCGGCGCAGAATGTGCCACAGAATTTCCGTGTCTTTCAGATGCACGTCGTAAATCTTGTCGACGAAGTCGCGCGCCGCTTGAACCGGATCCATGAACTGCCACACCAGGTGGGACGGATCGAATTGTAGACCCACATACGGGCTGTCGTGAAACCCTTTGAACAGCGCTTCCCAGCCCACCGGACCCGTGCCGATATTCGGCCCGCCCGCGTAAGGCTCCCACAAAATGCGCACCTTGTTCTTCTGGCACGAAGGGAAATATTTCTCGGTGTACACGCGCACAATCTCGTCTACTTGTTCCTGCAGAGACCGGCCCTTGATGGTGCCGGATTGCCCGCCGATATTCGGGATGCCGAGCTTTCCGCACAGGTCCAGGCACTTCAGTGTGTACTGGTTCTGGCGTTCGCGGGCCGCCGGGTCCGGGTCGATGTGGTTACCGTCCACAGCGAGCGATGACACGTAAATGCCGGAGTGCTGAATCTTTTCTTTGATCGTGCCGATAGCGGCATCGTCGAGCTTATTGGGGTCAAGCCGAAGTTGCATGCTGGTGAATCCTTCGGCCTTGACGAACGCCAGGTTCGCGTCGGAGAAGTTGCACAGAACACCGAGCTTCGGCTTCCAACTGGGACCGCGCGGGGTCTGCGCGCGCGCGGCGGCGGCCGCGGACACTGCGGCAAGAACGGAACGTCGTGTAATGGTCACCAGATGACGATATAGCGTTGCCGGGTCGTGCCGCAAGCCGGACATGTGGGGCGGCTTGGCAAGCCGCGGTGCCGATGGCATCGGCACCTTCCAATCCGCCCACTGTCACCATTTCTGCTTCCAGGTGCGCCACCAATCCGTCTCGCCCAGCCCCAGAGCGTTCCAGGCCGCGTCGAGAGCTGCGTGATCCCCGGATTCAAGACCTGCCACATCCGTTCCAGGGACCAAAGCCGCGAACCGCGCCGCTACCTGTCCCCGTTCACGGCTTCGGGTCCGGAGAAGCAGGTGCCACAGCGTCAATGCATCGCGCGGGCGGGCATGTTGGAGTATTTCGGCAAGCCCTGCCTGCCCGTTCGTCCTGTCGAACGATGCCGCGCCACCTCGGAACGGTGCATCGGCATCCTGGAAATAAGGTATGCCGGGTCCGTTGAGCGGTAGCGTGCGGCACGCCGCCCCGGCGGGTATGAAAGATTCCAGTGAACCCGCCTGAAACGCCACCCATCCGCGATCGACGGTGAGAAGTCCCGACCCGTCGTCTCCCACCTGGAGCGTATACTCGCAGCCCAAATCGATCGTGGTCGCCGATGGCGTGTCCACCACGAACTTCGACGGCGGCGCCCAGATCAACGCGTGCATGCTACCCCGCCTGAGCGCCAGCCGCGAGCGCTCCACCTTCAACCGCGTGTTCGATTCCAGCCTGAGCTCACCGATGAACGAAGCATTCAGCGTTGCGGTACCCGTTGCGCTGGTTTCAATCGTCTGGCCTTCGGCGACGGCGCGCGATTTGCCGCCATCCAGAGTCACGTTCCACTCGGAAGCAGGCCGGTGAATCACCAGCACGGCGGCTACAAGCGCGGACGCGGCGATCGCAATCAACGGCCAAAATCTGACAACATTCCGGCGCGTCCCGCGGTCTTTGTACCGGCCGAGCAGTCCCTCGAGCCGCTGTACTTCCGGATCGGGTGGACCGGTTCCGTCCCAAAGATACTGTTCATCCATGGCGTCCCTGCTCCCCCAGTTTTTCGCGCAACATCTTCATCCCGCGGCACAAATTCACGCGGACCGAACTCTCGGTCAGGCCACAGCGAGCGGCAATCTCCGGACCCGTCATACCCTCCACCAGGCGCAGCATCATGGTCTCTCGATACGCTCCGGGCAGCAGCTGGACAGTGTTCAGCAACATCTCCGCTTCGTCCCGCTCGGTCGTCCCGCAGTTTCGTTCCGTCGCCTCCACAGTGACCCTGGTCCGGCGATGAGAATCGATAGCCAGGTGCCTGGCGATGGCGGCCAGCCAGCCGCCGAATGCCTCGGGCTCCCGCAATCCGCGGAGCCGCCGCAGCGCTTGAACGAAAACATCCTGCATGAGATCTTCCGCCTCGGAATAAGGCACATGCGCCAATAGAATGCCGTGGATCATTCTCCGGTATCGTCCGTAGAGTGTGCCGAAAGCCGCGCGATCTCCGCCCATGGCGGCACGCACCAGGACGAGATCGGCGGCATGCGGATGTGACCCCGTAGGTTGTGATCCGGTCGAGACGAGCACGTTTCCCTGCCGATATTACTCCTCGAGCAGCATCTTCACATCCCCGGCACTCGGAGGAGCGCTGAAGAACCGCTTCAGACTTGCCCATTGAATCCCGGCCGCATCTCTCCGGATGAGGACGCGCGGTTCATAATTCTTGTACTCGGGGTTGGTCACGGCGAGTTCGATCGCAGCCGTGTTCGGGGTTATGGAACCCACAACTGCGAATGTTCCGGCCGTTGCGAGCGGTCGAACCTCGAGTGGCGTTCGTTGGATCCTGCCGTCCTTAAGTTGCAGGACACTTGCGGTTACGGTCGATTTCGCCGGTTCGTGACACGCCGTCACGCGTGCTACCACCAGGGCTTGCATACCTTTGGCTTCGCTGTTGGCGTCAGGGTTGCCAACTTCTAGAACCAAAGCGCCACCATAAGCCGCCACTCCGGTTACCGCGGCAACAACTAAACAACTCAGCAGAAATCGCTTCATGTTCATTCTCCTGTGAACTTCAATGATCGGAAGTTCTGCCGGGAAGACGTTGCGCTACGCGAAAGTGTTAACCGCCGTCCGCAAAACGAAGCACGCTCAGCGAAAGCGGCGGCAGAGCGGCGCCTTGAGTCAAGTCGATTGTCCGATGCATCGGCGGGTCGTTCTTGCCCGGATGTCCGGAATCCTTATGAGCCAGCCATCGGTACTGTGCCGGTGAATACTGATGAAGCTCCGCCGGACCCGCGGACCCGGCGACGCGGATAATATGAGCATTCCGTGGTGACCGATTGACGAGCATCACCGCCCAGCGATGGTCCGGCCGGTGCAGAGCGTATGCCCCGATATCGGCGCTGGTGGTTGACGTCGCGAACATCTCATGCGCGCCGCCGTCCGGTTGAGCCCACTGTTGAGTCAACAGTTGCGCCCCGAAGAAAGTCGCCAGCTTCGCCGGAGCCTGGTCGTCATCGGAGCGATCGAGGAAGATCATGTTGTTGCCCCAGGAGCATCCCTGCTCGTTGATGAGCTCGTTCGGCTCGTATCCGTATAGGTAAGCGCGGGCTCCGCCGCGAGCCAGGAAGGTCCCCACGATGTCGGCGTTGAACAGTGCGCCTGTGATGTCCACTTCCGGCTCGGCGCCATATGCCGAGTACCCGTACTCAGTGAGGTACCGCGGCAATCCGGGCGGCAGTCCATCCTTCTCCAGGCGTGCCAGCGCGTCCGATAGAGCTTTCGCGCCGGTCGCGAGTTGCGGGTGAACGGGCTCGCACACCTGGTCGAACGGATACCACTCAAACGAGAAGAAGGAGAGCGCGCTCAGAGCATCTCGCGAGCGGAGATAGCGGACAAACCGTTTCGTCCAGGATGGTTCGCGGTCCTGATCCGCGTGCAGCAGCACCAGGCTCGGCCCCCCAATCTTCAACTGCGGATCCACCGCACGCAAGGCTGCGGACCACTGCAGAAACAGGTCGCCGTAGTACTCGGGTGGGACATTCTGCTCCTCCGGCTCCTCGCCGAATTCAGCCTCACTCACTGGATACTCGCGCGCCTTCAGATAGCGGATCTCGGCTGCAGCGTTCTCCGGAGTGTCGTAGAGGATCGGCACAGCCATCAACGCCTCCATATGATTCGTCAGGCCGCTTTGGAAGACACGGTCGACGCCCGGCTGCTCGATGCGCGTGTCGCGGTCCGACGCGCGGTGCCAGCAGTCTGTGGAAGAAACGAACATCAGTGTCTGCTGCTTGCCGTTCGCGGCGTGGCGAATGACATCATGAAAGTGACCTGTGGAATCGGTTACGCCCGCCTCGATTTCGCGGATGGCGAAGCCCAGGGAGTCGCGCCGATCCGTGGAGCCTGCGGGAGACTCATGCGTGCTAGTCCGTAGCAGGATTCGCAGCCGGCGCGCGCGAACCGTTGTCTTTGGCAACTCGCGCCATGGCTCGTCGCTGGTCAAATCGATTTCCGGGTCGGCGGAATATTGGAGCACAAAGTCCCGCGCAGCCGGCGTTCCCCATTGAATCCGGATGGTGTCGACGGGCGTGAGCTTTTGAAGGTCGATCACCACCCATTGAGGCCGCGCATCCAGATAGGGGTTGCTTTTCCAAAACGTATTCTGGTCGCCGTCATCAAGCCGGGAATAACCGTCGTTATTCGCCTGGTCCTGCGTGTTGCCGCGCCGCGGCAAACGATAGCCATAAGAAAGGTCGATCGGGTCGCCCGGAGTAGCGGTCGAGGTCCAATACCCTTGCTGATGCCGGGGGTCGCTCCACACGCCATCCGGATTCCAATGCCACGCCTCGCCCGCCAGCTCAGTGCGCAGCCGGTAGGTAAGCGGCTTGAGTCCGGCTGTCAGCATGAGTCCCACGTTCGCGCGACTCAAAAACCGAGAAACTTCGCCCTTTTCGTGACCGTCAATTCCGGCGCCAATCGACCGCGACGGATCGAAGCTGTTGACCCGATCCTTCGAGATCGTTACCGTGACTGTCTGCCCGGCCACGGAGAAGGCGAACGCGAGGGCAAGCGGAATCAAAGATCGGGCAACACCCACGTACAATAGTGTAGATGCAGATCCGGGAGCTTCTAGCCGCGGGACGACCCTCCTTTTCGTTCGAGTTTTTTCCGCCAAAGTCAGAAGAAGCGGCCGCTCAACTGGAAAGAACCATCATCGAATTGCGCGTCCTGGAGCCGAACTTTGTCACCGTAACTTACGGCGCGGGAGGCTCGACGCGAGAGAAGACCATCGATATCGTGACCCGGATCAAAAGGGAAACCGGCATTGAGGCGATGGCCCATCTCACGTGCGTCGGCTCCACGCGCGAGGAACTCGCGGGAGTCCTCGAACGCCTGGTGACGAGCGGAGTTGAAAACATCCTCGCACTGCGGGGAGATCCGCCCAAGGGCGAAAAGACATTTCAGGCGATGGAAGGCGGTTTCGCGTACGCATCTGAACTCGTGCGCTTCATTCGTGACCTGTATCGCGACCGTGTTTGCATCGGCGGCGCTGGTTATCCGGAGAAACACCCGGAGT
>JAOAPQ010000398.1 GCA_025462965.1 Bryobacterales bacterium | reverse complement strand
GTTTACAGATCCACGCGCTTCTTCTTATGGCGAGTCACGTACCAGCAAGGTCGATCACCGAAGTGCGGAAATAGGGATTGGACGCATTCCTCGGGCTCCGGCTGATCGAAGTAATACTCCAGCTTTCCGTCTTTCTGCTTAACCGCGTAGTACTTCTCCACCTGTACGCTTCCCAGCGGGTCGCGATTGTTGGGGATCCTGTATTTCACCGAGAGGTAGTCTCCTGCGTAAACGGCGATTCCCAAGAGAACGGCGCCCAGAAGAACGCGTTCGACTATCCCGCGCAAAGGAGAGCTCCGCATCGCGCGGCGCCCTTCAAAGCCGTTTGATCGTTGGTGATGACGTGGATTGGAATTCGTTCCAGGAGCCCGCGCAAGCGGCCTTTCGCGGCAAACGCTTTGGTGAACACACCTTCCCTCAACTTACCCAAAATTTTTGGCGCGATTCCTCCGCCCAGGTAGACTCCCGCGAGCGACAAGGTCTTGAGCGCCATATTGCCGGCTTCGGCGCCGTAAATGGCGATGAACATATCGAGCGCCTTCTCGCACAACTCCGATTTTCCGTGAAGCGCCGACTCCGCTATCGCCGAGGACGGATCTCCCTGCGCCAAACGCTCTGCCAGCCATGCCGGCTCGGCTCCACGACCGGTGTCGCGCAGAAACCTATAGATATTGTAAAGTCCCGGCCCGGAAAGCACCCGCTCCCAGCTAACGTGGTCCAACTCGCGCATCAGATACTGCAGCAGGGCCATCTCTTCCTTGTTGCGCGGAGCGAAGGTGCAATGGCCGCCCTCGCATGCGAAAGGGCGATGAGTGATGCCGTCCCAGAACAGCCCCGCTTCACCCAGTCCTGTTCCCGCGGACACCACGCACGCGTTGGCGCCCTTGCCCGGCTCGCCCTCCTGCAGAGTTGCGACATCGCCCGGACCCAACGTGGCGATCCCGTACGCGTTGGCCTCCAGGTCGTTGATCAACAGCACATCCGCGCCGAGGACGGCTGACATCTCGCGCTGGTCCAGCACCCACTTAAGATTCGTGGGGCGCGCGACGCCACCGTCCACCGGGCCCGCAACACCGAAACAGCAGATCCGGATGGATTCCTTATCGTCCGCCAGGAACTCGCGAATCACTTCCGCGACTCCTTTGTACTGGTGGGTGGCGAACACCTGCACCCGGATGGGGGCCTGGTGCGCAGGATCCTCCGAAAATGTTCCCAGTCGCGCGTGCGTCCCTCCTACGTCACCGGCAACGATCACTTACGCCACCTTCGGCCGTCGCGCGCCATCAACTCCGTCGCGCACTCAGGGCCCCATGAGCCCGCGGGGTAATTCGGAAAGACCTCCGGTTTCTTGTGCGCCCACTCGTCCAGCACCGGTTGCACCACGGCCCAGCCTGCCTCCACTGCTTCCGCAGTCTTGAACAGCGTCTGGTCGCCGATCATGCAATCGAAGAGCAGCGTTTCATAGCCGGTGTTGGAAGACTTTCCGAAGTAATCCGCATACGCAAACTTCATTTCCACAGGCTTCATCTGGATCTCGGGGCCAGGTACTTTGGCTTCCACCTCAAGAGAGATACCTTCGTTCGGCTGCAGCTGAAGCACCAGGCTATTCTCACCCATCTGCTCCACGGGCGTGTCGCGGAACAGAACGAATGGCGCGGGACGGAACTGAATGGTCATTTCGGTGGTGCGTTCCGCCATTCGTTTGCCGGTTCGCAGATAGAACGGAACGCCGGCCCAGCGCCAGTTATCCATTACCAACTTCATGGCGACAAAAGTTTCCACAGGAGAATCCTTCGCCACGCGCGGCTCGTCACGGTACGCCGGGACCGGCTTGCCGTCGACGACACCCGCGCCATATTGTCCGCGCACGGCTATTCCGCTCGCGACCTCTTCCGGCTTCAGCGGCGCGATCGCCTGCAAGGCTTTCAATTGTTCCGTGCGTACAGCGTTGGCATCGAAGGAATTCGGGGGCTCCATCGCCGCAAGCGACACCAGCTGCATGATGTGGTTCGGCACCATGTCGCGCAGCGCACCGGCCGTTTCATAGTAGCCGCCGCGCGTTTCCACGCCCACCTTCTCCGCCACGGTGATCTGCACGTGATCGATGTACCGGCGGTTCCATAGCGGCTCGAAGACGCTGTTTCCGAATCGCATCACCATAATGTTCTGCACGGTCTCTTTACCGAGGTAATGGTCAATGCGGTAAATCTGGCTTTCCTTGAGGATCGCGGCGAGGTCCTGGTTCAGCTTGCGCGCGGATGGCAGGTCCCGGCCGAAAGGCTTCTCCACAATCACGCGCCGCCATTTGCCTCCGCATTCTTCCGTGAGTCCCGCCGTATGCAGCTGCCTGGGAATTTCCGCAAAGTATTCGGGTGCCGTTGCGAGATAGAACAGGTAGTTCTGCGGCTTCCCGGCAAGCTTCTGCTTCAGCTCTTCATACCCGGCCTGGTTGTCGAATGGGGAACGCACGTAGCTGAGTCGGGCGGTGAGCCAATCTACTGTGCCCGCGTCCACATCTTGGCCGACGAACTCTTTCAGGTCGTCGGAGAACTTCTTGCGGAAGCCTTCCTCGCCGCCGACGTCCGTCCGGGCAAAGCCTATGACCGCGAAATCTTCCGGCAGGCGCTTAGCCCGCCGAAGATTGTAAAGCGATGGGGCGAGCAGGCGTTTGGTCAGATCGCCTCCAGCCCCAAAAATCACGAGAACACACGGTTCCGGCGCGGTTGGTCTCATCCATTCACCTGATCCTATTCTGTGCCATAGCTTCACGTGTCCGAGAGCGGCCCGGGAAACCGCCGCCAGCCTGGGCTACAGCCCGCGACAACCCAATGAGCTACAGAATCGGAAGGAAATCGTACCCTTACAGACGGCCCGCCTCTTCGATTGATTTGCCCCTTCCAATATGGTAAGTTCTTTATTTAACAAGCACTTGCTTCTTACCCAACGAATCGATGGACTCCACGTTTCACGCGCTAGGCGAAATTCTGCTGAAAGGCCTGCCGACGTTTTTCCTCATTCTCTTTTTGAAGTTTTATTTGAAGCGCGTTTTCTTCAAACCTCTGGAAACGACTCTCGCTAAACGCTACGACGTTAGCGAAGGCGCCCGGAAGGGCGCAGACGAGGCGCTCGCCCTCGCGGAGAAGCGTATTGCGGAGTATGAGGCCGCTCTTCGCGCCGCGCGCGCCGAGATTTACGCCGAGCAGGAAGCCGCTCACCGGAGAATGCAGGACGAACAAGCCGCCGCCATGGAGAAAGCCCGCCGCGAAGCGGAACAATTTGTAAACAGCAGCAAAGCCGAGCTCGCCGCTGAAGCTGAGCTTGCGCTCGCCAATTTGGCTGGACAAAGCGATGCTCTGGCTGACGAGATCGCGGATTCCATCCTTATTAAGGGCCGGGCAGCGTGAAACGGTTTTTCGTCCTCCTCTCGTTCGCCTTCTCGCTTGCCGCCGCCGAACAGCCCGGTGCCGAGAAGGACATGACGGGGTATCTGTGGGCTAATTTCTTCATTCTCGTCCTGGCGCTCGGCTGGCTCATTCGCAAACAAGGCGGGCCGTTCCTTGCCGCGCGATTGGAAGCGATTCGACAAGGTATCACCGACGGCGAGCGCAGAAAGTCCGAGGCTGCCCGCAGGATCGCCGAGGTGGAGGCCAAATTGGCCAGCCTGGGACCCGAAATTGAGAAGATGAAGGCGGAAATGCGCGCCGAAAAGCTTCGTGAGGAGGAGCGCATTCGCCTGCGTAACGCTGCCGAACTCGAACACATTCACGAGCACGCCCGGCAGGAGGTGGAGTCTGCCCTTAAGGCTGCCCGGCTCCAGCTGGAAGCGTACGCGGGCAAACTCGCTCTCGATCTCGCTGAGTCCAAGATCAGGTCGCGCATGACACCGGCTGCACAGCGGAATCTTACGCAGGACTTTGTCAGCAGCCTCTCGTAGTACCTTCCAATGACTTCCTCCGCTATAGCAACCAGATACGCGAGCGCCCTCGTGGACGTGATCACGTCGGAAAACCCCGGCGGCGATGTGCGCAAGATGCAGCAGCAACTGCACGAATTCGGGGATGTGTTGCGTGAATCGGTATCTCTGCGCAACGCGCTGGAATCGCCGGCAGTATCGCTCTCGCGCAAGCGCGCCATCATCGACCGTTTGGCGGCCGAACTCGGCATGGCCCGTGTCCTCCGCAATTTCCTGCTGATCCTGAGCGATAAGCGCCGCATAGGAGCGCTCAACGAGATCATCGAAGCTTTCGATGTCCTTCTGGATGAGCGTCTGGGGTTCGTGCGCGCCGACATCAGATCGGCCCAGGAGATGGATGACACGGAGAAAGCGGCGGTTGCCGAGCGGCTCTCGCGAGTCACTGGTAAGCAGGTCCGCACGCGATTCAATGTGGATCCCGAACTGATCGGCGGCGTGATCGCGCGTGTGGGTTCCACCGTATACGATGGTTCGGTTCGCGGGCAGCTCGCGCAATTAGCGAAGCGATTCACAGCAGGCACATAGACGAAATCCGCAGGAAAAGAATTATGGCTCACATCCGCGCAGATGAAATTACCAAGATTCTCCGTCAGGAGATCGAGAATTATGAAAGAGTCCTCGACGTCACCGAAGTAGGTTCAGTCATGTCGGTCGGCGATGGCATTGCGCGCATCCACGGACTGGAACGCGTGATGGCGGGCGAAATGATCGAGTTCCCGCATGGCGTTTCCGGCATTGCCATGAATCTGGAAGAAGATCAGGTGGGCGCGGTCCTTCTGGGCGAGCCGACGATGATCCGCGAAGGCGATGAAGTGAGGCGCACGGGCCGGATTATGTCCGTGCCGGTGGGCGAAGCACTGATTGGCCGCGTGGTGGACGCGCTTGGCCGTCCGATCGACGGCAAGGGTCCGATCCACACCGACCAAACGGCGCCTATCGAGCGCCTGGCGCCCGGCGTGGTCGACCGCCAACCCGTCAAGCAGCCTATGCAAACCGGCATCAAGGCGATCGACGCCATGATCCCGATTGGCCGCGGCCAGCGTGAATTGATCATTGGCGATCGCCAGACCGGCAAGACGGCCATCGCCATCGACACCATCATCAATCAGAAAGGCGGCGACCTGATCTGTATTTATGTCGCGATCGGCCAGAAGAAATCCACGGTCCGCCAGTTGGTAAAGACGCTGGAAGATTACGGCGCAATGGCATACTCCATCGTCGTTTCGGCCAGCGCGTCCGAGCCGGCGCCGATGCAATATCTTGCGCCGTATGCCGGCTGCGCCATGGGCGAATACTTCCGCGATAGTAAACGGCATGCGCTCACGGTCTACGACGATCTTTCCAAGCACGCCGCTGCCTATCGGGAAATCTCGTTGCTCCTGCGCCGTCCGCCCGGGCGCGAGGCGTACCCCGGCGATGTGTTTTATCTTCACAGCCGTCTCCTGGAGCGCGCGGCCAAGCTGTCGGATAAACTCGGAGGCGGATCGCTCACTTCGCTGCCGTTCATCGAAACGCAGGCGGGCGACGTATCCGCCTACATCCCGACGAACGTTATCTCGATCACTGACGGCCAGATCTATCTGGAAGCCGATCTGTTCAACTCAAACATTCGCCCGGCCATCAACGTGGGACTTTCGGTGAGCCGCGTCGGCGGCGCTGCCCAGATTCCGGCGATGAAGAAAGTCGCCGGGACGCTACGTCTGGATTTGGCCCAGTACCGCGAACTCGCAGCGTTCGCGCAGTTCGGCAGCGATCTCGATAAGTCGTCACAAGCCCAGCTCAATCGCGGCAAGCGGCTGGTCGAAATCCTCAAACAGAAGCAGTATGCGCCGCTGCCCGTCGAGAAGCAGGTTGCCATCGTGTTCGCCGGAACAAGCGGCATGCTCGACGATCTTCCGGTGGAGCAGATCCGCGAATTCGAAGAGGAGCTGTATCACTTCCTGGAAAATGCGCGTCCGGACGTGCTCGACGCGATTCGCACGCAGAAGAAGCTCGATGATCCGGTTCGCAAGGCTTTGACCGACGCGATCAATGAATTCAAGAGCCGCTTTGTCGCGGAACGGCAGGACGCCAAGGCGCAACCGGCGCATGCCTAGCTTAATCGACATCCGGCGGCGTATCCGCTCGGTCAAGAATACGCAGCAGATTACGAAGGCCATGAAGATGGTCTCGGCGGCAAAGCTGCGACGCGCTCAAGAGCGGGTGATTGCCGCGCGGCCGTACTCGGCGATGCTGAAACAGATCATGGCCGATCTGGCAGCCGGGGCAGCCACGGATGAAAATGCGGCGGCCAGTCCTCTGTTGGCCGTCCGCGAAGAGAAGCGTATCCAGCTGGTGCTCCTTACCAGCGACAAGGGTCTGGCGGGCGCTTTCAATTCCAACCTGATCAAGGCCGCTGTGAAGTTTTTGGCGGAGAAGCAAGGTGCCGAAGTCCAGATGGTCCTGGTAGGCCGCAAGGGCCGCGATGCGTTTCGCAAGCGCGGCGCTCAGATCACGGCTGAGCACATCAACCTGCTGCAGAAGGTGCAGTTTTCGGATGCCGCGGCAATAGGCCAGGCTATTGTTGAACGCTACAAGAACGGCGAAATCGATTCCGTATATCTTCTGAACAACAATTTCAAGAGCGTGATGGCGCAAACGCTTTCCGTGAGCCGGCTGTTGCCGGTGGAGCTGCCTGAGCAGAAGGAGCCGCGGGATTACATCTTCGAGCAGCCGCCGCTCGAGATGCTGGAAAGGCTGCTGCCGCGCTATCTCGAAGTAGAGATCTATCGCGGCTTGCTGGAAACTTCGGCCGCCGAACATGCGGCGCGCATGACGGCTATGGATTCGGCGTCATCGAATGCGCGAGATGTAATCGATACCCTGACCCTCAACATGAACCGCGTTCGCCAAGCCGCCATTACAAGAGAAATCATCGAAGTAGTCAGCGGGGCTGCCGCTTCGGACTAAGCCTCCGAGTAAAACGATATGACACCAACAATTACGATCGGAAAAGTTGTTCAGATCACCGGACCGGCCGTGGACGTGGAGTTCCCCGAAGGGCAGATTCCCGAGGTCCATACGGCTATTCGCATCACCAGTGAAGGATTCGAAGTTCCAAATCCAATTGACATCATCTGCGAGGCGGAACAGCACATTGGTGAGGGCCGGGTGCGCGCTATCGCCATGCAGCCGACCGAGGGCCTGGTCCGTGGGATGAAAGCCGAAAGCCTGGGCACTCCGATCACGGTTCCGGTTGGCCGCTCCACTCTCGGGCGGTTGCTCAACGTTTTGGGCCAGCCGGTGGATGAGCGCGGCCCGGTGGTTTCGGACACGTACATGCCGATTCATCGCGAGGCGCCGACGTTCGAAGAGCAAGCGACCGGTCTTGAGATGTTCGAAACCGGTATCAAGGTGATCGATCTCCTCGAGCCTTATCTCCGGGGCGGCAAGATTGGACTATTCGGCGGCGCCGGCGTGGGGAAAACGGTCATCATTCAGGAATTGATCAACAATCTCGCCATGAAGCACGGCGGCGTCTCGGTCTTCGCGGGCGTGGGAGAGCGGACTCGCGAAGGCAACGATTTATGGCTCGAGTTCCAGGAATCGGGCGTTATTGATGAGCACGATCTGTCGAAGTCGAAGGTTGCGCTGGTTTACGGGCAAATGACGGAGCCGCCCGGGGCGCGGCTTCGCGTCGGCCTCACCGGCCTGACTGTGGCTGAGTACTTCCGTGATGAGGAAGGCCAGGACGTGCTACTGTTCATCGACAACATTTTCCGGTTTACGCAGGCCGGGTCTGAAGTATCGGCGCTGCTGGGCCGCATGCCATCGGCGGTCGGTTACCAGCCGAACCTTGCGACGGAAATGGGCGAATTGCAGGAACGCATCACATCGACCACTAAGGGCTCGATCACGTCCGTGCAAGCGATTTACGTGCCTGCCGATGACTACACCGATCCGGCGCCCGCCACGGCGTTTGCTCACCTCGACGCCACCACGAACCTTTCCCGGGCCATCGCGGAGCTTGGAATTTATCCCGCAGTGGATCCACTTGCTTCTACCTCCCGCATTCTGGATCCGCGCATCATCGGAGACGATCACTACAACACGGCTCAGGAAGTAAAGGGCGTCCTGCAGCGTTATAAGGATCTGCAGGACATTATCGCCATCCTCGGAATCGACGAACTGTCGGATGAAGACAAGCTCACGGTATCGCGCGCACGTAAGATCCAGAGATTCCTTTCGCAGCCTTTTCACGTGGCCGAGCAGTTTACGGGCCTGAAAGGAAAGTACGTCAAGCTGGAAGACACCATCCGGAGCTTCAAGGAGATCCTTTCCGGCAAGCATGACGAAATTCCGGAGCAGGCATTTTACCTGGTCGGCACCATCGAGGAAGTGCTGGAGAAGGCGAACACCTTGAAAGCCAATGGCTGAGCTTACGCTGGAAATCGCGACGCCGGAGCGCCTGCTGCTCTCCGAAAAGGTAAGCGAGGTCGAGGTCCCGGGCAAAGACGGGTATCTCGGCGTGCTGCCCGGACATGCGCCGCTGATTTCCGAACTCGCGAGCGGCGTGTTGCGGTACGTGGCCGCGGGCAAGACCGTTCATCTTTCGGTTCTCGGCGGCTTCGTCGAAGTCCTGGACGACCATGTCCGCGTGCTCGCCGATGCTGCGACGCGTAAGGAAGAGATCGACATCGGGAAGGCCCGCGAGGATCTGCGGAAGGCGCAGGAATTGTTGAACAATCCCTCGGATATCGATCCGGCGCAGGCGCTGGAAGATGCTCAAAAAGCTCAGGCGCTGATCGATACAGTTGGGCGGTAGTGGTTGAAAGTCGTCCAGATGGTGGACGAATTTCAACCGGATGGTGGTTGAAAATCGTCCATATAGTGGTTGATTATCAACCGCGCATCGGTTGATAATCGGTCATGCTTGCCCGCCGGCTCGCCGGTGAAATCCAGACGGCTCTTGCAGACACACCCGTACTGTTCCTGAACGGCGCGCGGCAAACCGGCAAGAGCACGATGGCTCGCGAGTTGATCTCGCCCGACGGGAAGCCGATGCGGTATCTGACACTGGACGATGCGCCAGTGCTGGCTGCCGCCCGGGACGATCCGCCTGGATTCGTCGCGGGACTCGGCGGGCCGGTGGTGCTCGATGAAGTGCAGCGCGCGCCCGATCTATTCCTTGCCATCAAAGCAGCGGTAGATCGCAAGCGGACGGCCGGGCAGTTTCTCCTGACCGGGTCGGCGGATGTCCTGTTACTGCCGAACATCTCCGAGTCACTGGCCGGACGGATGGAGATCTTTACGCTGTGGCCGCTCGCACAGGGCGAGATCGAGCGGACGAACGACAACCTGCTTGACGCGCTGTTCGCGAAGGGAGCAATCAAACCATACCGGGGCCAGGAAGACCGAGCGGCGTTGATTGAGCGGGTTGCGCGAGGCGGCTACCCCGTTATTCTGCAGCGCGCGACCGATGCGCGCCGCCGCGCGTGGTTCGGCAGTTATCTTACAACCATTCTGCAGCGAGACATTCGCGATCTCTCGAATATCGAAGATCTTACGATGCTGCCCAGATTGCTCGAACTGCTGGCGACGCGCCTATGCGGTCTGTTGAATTTCGCGGACATCTCACGCGGGATCGGGATTCCGCAAACTACGCTCAAGCGCTACTTCACCCTTTTGGAGACAACCTTCCTGGTGCAGACGCTCCACGCTTGGTCCGCGAACCATGGATTGAGGCTTGTGAAGTCACCGAAGGTCTACTTGAATGACACCGGGCTCGCGACCTACCTGCTGGGCTTGAATGCGGCGCAACTGGCGGGAAACCCGATGGCGGTAGGGCCGATGCTGGAAAACTTCGCTTTAATGGAGTTGCGCAAGCAGGCCGGATGGAGCGGCGTTCGGCCCAATTTTTATCACTTCCGAACACACGGCGGCGAAGAGGTGGATATTGTGTTGGAGGATGCAGCGGGCAACCTGGTGGGGGTTGAAGTCAAGGCGTCGGCTTCCGTCGGCGCGGCCGACGTGAAAGGGCTGCGCGCGTTCGCGGAACTGACGGGTTCCCGATTCCGCCGGGGCGTCATATTCTATACCGGAGCGGAAACAGTTCCTTTCGCGAAAAACATTCACGCGATGCCGATCGAGAGTATCTGGAGGGCGTGAGTATATTGGATTTACCTATATGAAGACATTCGGAACGGCAATCTTGCTCTTGGCTTCGTTCGGTATTCCCGTTTGCGCGGCCGACCCGGATTGGCCCGCCGTTGAGCGGCACGCCATGGATCTGTTTCGCCGGTACGTTCGCATTCAGAGCGTGAACCCGCCCGCGGATACGAGAGAAACGGCGAAACTGCTGCAGGCCGAATTCGCAA
>JAOAPQ010000393.1 GCA_025462965.1 Bryobacterales bacterium | reverse complement strand
TGTCTACAGCCACCTCGCGGTTTACACCGAGGTTCTCTCCCGCATCAAGAGCGAGTACGTGGAAGAGCCGGACATGAAGAATGTCACACTGGGCGCTCTGAACGGCATGCTCGAATCTATCGATCCGTTCGCGAGCTATCTGAATGCCGATCAGTACAAGGAATACCTGAAAAACTACGATACCTATAAGGGTGATGTCGGTCTGGTGCTCTCGAAGAAGTACGGATACATCGCGGTCGTGGGCGTAGCTCCGGGTTCGGCCGCCGCGAAAGCGGGTCTTTCCACCGGCGACATGATCGAAACGATCAAAGGCGTCGCGACGCGTGATATGCCCCTCGCCTATGCAAGTCTGTTGATGCGGGGGCAGCCGGGGTCCTCCATTGAGATCACGGTGCTGCGCCGCAAACCGGAACCGCAGAAAATGACTCTGGCGCGCGCAGTAGCGTCTTACCCAGCGATCGAGAACAAGATGCTGGCCGACCAGGTCGGCTACATCCGCCCCGAGACTCTGGCGAACGGCAAGGTCAAGGAAGTGGCTGCTGCGATCACCACTTTGCAGAAGCAGGGTGCGAAGAAACTGGTCCTGGATCTTCGAAACTGCGCGGTGGGTGGTCCGGATGAGGGCATCGATCTGGCCAATCTGTTTCTCGACAAAGGCCTGATCACCTACGCAAAAGGCCAACGGTTTGCGCGCAAAGACTACAACGCCGATGCAAGTAAAGATATCACCAAGCTGCCTATGGTGGTTCTCACGAACCGTGGCACCGCGAATGGGGCCGAAGTCGCCGCGGCCGCGCTCCTGGAGGATAAGCGGGCTGAACTCGTTGGGGAGCGTACCTACGGAGACGCCTCGATCCGCCAGGCCGTCACCATGGAAGATGGTGGCGCGATCATCCTTTCGGTTGCCAAGTACTACGGCCCGGACGGTAAATCGATTCAAGACAATGGCGTGACGCCCGGAACGGTGGTGGCGGAAGCTGATACCCAGCCCGAAGTGGATGAAGAAGGGGAACCGGTCGGCAAAGACGAATCCGCCAAACCGGCAGAGGACTTGATCCTTAAGAAGGGTCTCGAACTTCTCGCCAAGAACGCTTAATGCGGCAAGGCAGGCCACGAAAGGCGACGGCCTGCCTTACATCGACCCTCACTGCTTTAGAGCGTTTTCAGATACGCGATCAAATCCGCCTTTTCCTTGTCCGTCAGCATATCCGCATACGCAGGCATACCATTGCCGCCTTCATTGATCTTCGCGCGCACATTCGCTTCCGTCGGCGCCTTGCCGTTGACCATCTTCGCTTTTGAGAACAGACCCTTCAACCCGGGACCCATTTTCTTCTCATCGCTATCGGCATTGTGGCAAACGCTACACTGCTCGAAAACTTCCTTGCCCTTGGCGGGGTCACCCTTCTCGTCGGCAGCTACCGCGGCTGCGCCCGCAGCCAGAATTCCGCTGCATATCCAGTATGTAAATTTCGGCATATCTGCACCTCAGCTTACAATTTTGACATGGACGCCGCCCGTTTCCGGCTTCCTTGTGGCTTTTTAATAGGACTCAGGCAAAATGCGTATTCTTCTATTCAGCGGCAAAGGCGGGGTTGGTAAAACCAGCCTCGCGGCGGCTACCGGGCTTCAGCTCTCGCGCCTCGGTTACCGGACACTGGTGATGAGCGTCGACCCGGCCCACAGCCTCGCCGATTCGTTCGATATCGAAGGCAGTCTGTTCGAAACGGGCGCCGGCGAACCGCACCCCATCAATCCAAAGCTCTCCATCCACGAAGTAAACATCCAAATCGAAATCAAGCGCTACTGGAAAGAGATCTCCACCTACATTGTTTCCGTGCTCCGTACCAGCGGCCTGAGTGATGTGGAAGCTGAGGAACTCGCGATTCTGCCCGGCATGGAAGAACTGAGCGCAATGATGTACGTCAACCAGCATCGCCGGGCGGGAACCTATGACGTCATCGTGCTCGATTGCGCGCCCACAGCCGAATCGCTTCGCTTCGTCAGCATGCCAACCACACTTGAGTGGTATATGAAGCACATTTTTCCGTGGCAGCGCGGGCTGATGAAAGCCGTGCGCCCTATTGCCAACCGCGTCTCTCCCGTCGAACTGCCTGGCGACCGGTATTTTGACAACGTCCAGGCTCTGGCAAGCAGGGTCGATGGTATCGCGGAGCTCCTCGAAGACCCGAAAATCACCAGCGTCCGCCTGGTGACAAATCCGGAGAAGATGGTCCTGCGCGAAACCCAGCGCGCCTTTGTCTACTTCTCGCTGCATGGCCTGACCGTCGATTCCATCCTTGTCAACCGGGTGCTTCCCGATGAGATCAAGGACGCCTGGTTCGCTGAATGGCGCGAATCGCAGGCGCGCATCCTCCACGAAACCGAAGAGTACTTCTCACCCGTATCCGTGCGCCGCATACCGCTGTTCACCCATGAGGTGCTCGGCATCAAGGGCCTGGAGGAACTCGCGTCGCACGTCTACGGCTCATCGGAGGATCCGGCGGCCGTTACGCGGACTGAAGCGCCCTACACGTTCCAAAAAGTGAACAACCACTATGAGGTCCGGCTCCGCATGCCTTTCGCAGTGAAGGGCGACGTGGGATTATTTAAGAAGGGCGATGAACTCGTCGTCCAGATCGGAACGCTGCGCCGGCATATCGGGCTGCCGACTTCCATGTCGGGGTTGACGCCCGCGAAAGCCCGGCTGGAAAACCAGTTGCTGACCATCGAGATGAGAGGAAACTGACAGGAGAAATCATATGGAAGAGCGTGTACAAGGCGAATGTTTCTGCATGGGCGCGGGACCCCAGGTGACCGCGGTCCTGAAGTCCATCGGTCCGAAGGCAGCCATGGAGCATTTCCGCAAATCGCGGCTCGAGTTCTTGAAAGGCATGCGCAGCCTGCTCGACGCGCGTATCGAAAAATTGACCAGGGCCGATCAGCCCACGGGCGCAAGCGTACCCGTCGAGTAGAGTGGGGCTTTCTAGCGGCGAAGTAATCGGCGATTACCGCATCATCGGCCCTCTCGGCGCAGGCGGCATGGGCACCGTCTACAAGGTGCGGCATCTCATCTCCGACCGCCTGGAGGCCTTGAAAGTTCTTCTTCCCGAAGTATCCGATTTCGCCGGAATCGATGAGCGCTTCCTCCGCGAGATCAAGGTCCAGGCGAGCCTCCAGCATCCCAACATCGCGCTCCTTCACAATGCATTTCGCTCCGGTGAGCAGGTCGTCATGGTGATGGAGCTCGTGGAAGGCTCGAGCCTTCGCGACATGGTCCGGACCGGGCCGCTCTCGCTCGCGACAGGTGTTTCCATCATGTCTCAGGTCCTCTCCGCGCTCGACTACGCCCATGCGCGCGGTATCATCCACCGCGATATCAAGCCCTCCAATATAGTCGTCACGCCGGATGGACGCGCGAAGCTTCTCGATTTCGGCCTGGCCATCATTCCCCGCGACCGGCGCATCACGCAGTCCGGCGCGGTGGTGGGATCGTTGCCTTATATGTCGCCGGAGCAGGTGCGCGGCGAAGAAGTGGATTCGCGCTCCGATCTCTATTCGCTCGGCGCGACCTTCTATGAGATTGCGACCGGCAAGTGCCCGATCGAAGGCTCCAGTCCCGCGTCGGTGCTGCTTGGGCATTTGGAGCGAAGGCCGGCGCCGCCGCTGAATGTGCCCGCGCCGCTTTCGGGGTTCATCCTCAAAGCGCTCGAAAAGAACCCCGCTGACCGCTTCCAGACGGCCGGCGAGTTCCTGGCGCAGATCACCGCCGCCGTGACACTCGCTCAGACCGTTACGCTGCCAAGCCAGCCAGCCGCCTGGCAGAGCGATCGATTGGAACGGGTAACGCGCGAACTCGCCAACTATATCGGTCCGATCGCGAAAATCCTGGTGACGCGCGCGAGCCGTGGCACTGCGGACTACGGTGAACTCTGCCGCCGCGTGGCCGGTGAAATTCAAAATCCGGCCGACCGGGACCGATTCCTATCCGCGGTCCGCTAGTGGTCCAGCATTCTCAATGCTTTGACCAGGCTCACGTACATTCGATTGAAGGAAGCGGTCAGCTCCGAAACCTCATCCTTGCCCGTCGCGGGTAACTCCGGCACGTTCAGATCGCCGCGGCTGATGCGGTCCGCGGCCGCGGCCAGACGCCGCACGGGCCTGATCACGAGCGCCACCAGCGCCAAATCCACCATCAGCATCGTCACAAGCGCCGTTGCGCCAAGGTAAATCAACAAGGTGCGGAAAGCGGCGGCGGCGATCTGCTCCGGAACGTCCATCGGCACCGATACGATCTGCGCGCCGACGATCTCATGCGGCTTCCATCCGAATCCATTCGCCGTCCCATACAGCCGGATCATCGCGCGCGGCGCCGCTGCCGGGGTACTGTGGCATTCCAGGCAAGGGGGATCCGCGGAGATCGGCTTTCCCAGATATAAAGATCTTCCACTCGGTGTATCCCGTTCTCCGATGATGAGTTTGTCGTCGGCATGATTGCGGAATCTGTTGATGATGTCCGCTTCCCAGTCCACCGCCCGATCGCTCAGATTCGTTGGATTTAAAGTCGCTTCCCGATACGTGTAGTCGGGATAGGTTTTGCGCAGATCGTTGAAGCTTGTAGTTGCGGCAAAGGCTGGCACCGTCTGCGGCAGAAATGTTCTGATCTGCGCCTGATGTTGTTCCAGCAGAGGCTTGATTTGCGTTGCCGTATAGCGCCGCGTGGACATTGCGGTCGCCATCATGAGCTGCGCCTGGCGAATGACCTGCTGGCGTGCGTTCTCCTTCAGAAATCGATCCGCCAGCCATCCGGTGATCGCCAGGCCGGATCCAAAGATCAGGATCAAAATCACGTTGAACTTCGCCAGCAGTTTCAAGCTTCTATTTTGCCAGACCTTTGCGCGCTTTCAGTTCCGCCAGCAGGCGATCCACCTGATCGTCCTTCTGCAGCGTTTCCAGACGGTCGTCCTTGTTCTCTTCGAGCATTTCGGTCCCCGCGCGCCCGGCCGCGCTCGCACGCTGCACCTTGTCGCGCATGCGTTCGAACGCACCCGAGTTTGAGGCGTCTGTGATCGCCATGTGGGCGCCGTTCGCCTTGCTCACGGCGCGTGCCCGGCGGTGTTCGGCTGCCAGCATCTCGGCTTTGGTGCGCGCCTCGATCAGCTTTTGATCCAGCTTACCCAGCGCGCTCTTCAGGTTCTCCACCTGCACGTTCTGGTCGGCGACCTGCTGTTCGAAACTCGCCGCCATTTGCTGGAAACTCAGCGCGCGCTCCAGAGCGGCGCGCGCCAGGTCTTCCTGCCTCTTATCGAGCGCGAGTTCAGCCTTCTTCATGAACTCCTGCTCCTTCGCCAGGTTCTCATCGCGCTTGCCCATCAACAGATGATGATCGGCAATCGCGATCGCCACCTGCGTCTTCACCTGCATCAGCTGGTTCTCCATGTCGAGAATCACCTGTTTCAGCATCTTCTCCGGGTGTTCAGCCCGGTCGATGAGGTCGTTCAGATTGGCCCGCAAGAGCGTGGCCACGCGTTCCAAGAGTGCCATATGATCTCCTTACTTCACGATTCCGCTACCGTTTACATCCACCTTCCCGTCGCCAATTGCCTTCACCTTCGAGAGCAGTTCGGACATCTGCATGCCGGAGAGCGCTTCAAACAGCGCCGGGATCTGAGCCGCGATCTGTGTGAGGTCGCCTGTGATCTTGTGCATGCCGGATGTGTCTCCGTTGCCTGTCGACACGATGGTGATCTTGTCGATATTCGCGAGCGGCGCCGTGAGCGCGCGCACCAGCTCGGGCATATTGCTGATCAGCTTGTCCACGACCGCCGCCTGGTTGTATTCCTGGTAAGCTTCCGCTTTGACGTTCATCGCGCGTGCTTCGGCATCGCCCTTTTTGAACGTGATCTCGGCTTCGGCTTCACCTTGCATGCGGATCGCCTGCGCTTGCCCCTCAGCGCCAAAGATCGCGCGCTGCTTCTCGGCCTCCGCGAGTGTTTCGATGCGGCGGCGCTCCACCTCCGCGGGTTTGAGAACGGTCGCTATCAGTTCGCGTTCACGGCGCAGAATCTCGGCATCCTGCACCTTGACCTCATTCTCCTTTTCCACCTGCCGGATCTTCACCGCTTCCGCGATTACCTGCTGCTGCATCACGTTGGCCTGAATTTCGTAAGCTTTGTCCGCCTGCGCCTTCTGCCGGTTTACGGTTTCGAGATATTGGGCTCTCTTGATCTCCAGGTCGCGCTG
>JAOAPQ010000391.1 GCA_025462965.1 Bryobacterales bacterium | reverse complement strand
AATTTGCTGATCAGGAAGTTCGGAATGATGGAGGAATCTCCCATCGGCTCGTCCATGTGCCAGAGCAGTAACGGCAGGTGGTCGATAGCGTGGCGCGGACTCGCGATGCGCTCGCGGTGCCAGGTATTGGCCTGTTCGGCCACGGCCCGGGCGTAGGGGGTCTCATCGAATTCGGTGTGTTCGAAAGCGAGAGTGAACGTGTTCAGCGGTATCTCCGACGCCCGCTGCGCCGTTACGGTGACCAGACTCGAATCAAGACCTCCACTAAGGAAGGAAGCAACGGGAACGTCGCTGCGCATCCGAAGGCGCACCGCGTCATCGAACTTCTCCATCAGATCGGCACGCTGCCGTTCGCGCGAGCTTTCGGAAGCCGATTGCTGCTTCTCGGCCAGATCCCACCATCGAGCGATCCGGTGGCCATCTGGGTACAGCATCAGATAATGGCCCGGTAGCAGTTTGTGAACGTTCGCATAGGGCGTCCACTGCCGCGGGATATAGCCCAGCCGGAGAAAATCGGCCAGGGCGTCCAAATCCAGTGCCGTACTCACTTCGGATTGAGTCAAAAGGCATTTCAATTCACTCGCGAAGAACCATCGCGATCCGGACTGGGCATAGTAAAGAGGCTTGACGCCCATGCGGTCCCGCGCTATCAGAACGGTGCGCAGCTTCGCGTCCCAGATGGCGAACGCAAACATTCCATTCAGGTGGGGCAGCATGCCGGCCCCGTGTTCGCTGTACATGTGCAGAAGGACTTCCGTATCGCTGCGAGTTCGGAATTGGTAGCCGCGCGATATTAGATCCTCGCGCAGCTCAATGTAGTTGTAGATTTCTCCGTTGAACACCACGGCGAGCGAACCATCGGGGCTGCACATGGGCTGGTCTCCGCCCTGCAGGTCGATGATCGCCAACCGCGCCATACCGAGCGCCATTGCGCCGTCGACCACTATTCCGCTCGCATCGGGACCCCGATGGCGCTGGATACGCACCATTTCACCGATGTCTCGCCGGGTAGGAGGAGACTGGCTATCGAAGATACCTGCAATCCCGCACATTTGAGTAACTCGATCCGACCGCTTCTATCTATATGCTCTGGACCCGTCGCGGAAACTCGCAACCCATCGTCCAACGAAACGGGAGGGTCTGCACGCCCTGAAGAACGATGACCCGCGCGGGCTTCTCGACGCCGTACTCCGGAACAAAGCTGCCCGGTTCGATCGTTCCCGTCACCCCGAACGGAACGCGGAAAACCAGGCGAGCTGACTTCCCTCCATCTCCGCGCCAGTCTATCGTCCCGCATCCGGACGCCAGGTCCCAGTGCAGCGGCCCCCAATTCCCATCGCCCAGACAGAGCCGCGACGAGAACCGCACCGTACCGCTTCCCAAGATCCATTCCTCAAATCGCAAGCTACCCTCGTCTGTCCACGTCCATGTCCGAGAAGACCCAAGGTCCGCACGAATGCGACGAAAGGCGTCGCAATCGAAGCGCAAGGAGAGATCCGAAAGAACTTTCCATGTGCCTCCCCCAGTCCCGTACCAGGCCGGCAGACGTGCGCGATCATGACTGGCTACCGCAGGCGCCAGACCTTCGATGCAGGTCACGTTTTGCGCCTGTCCCGTGCGATACCACTTGGCGCGCTTCGCCGAGTGACTCAGGAAGCAGCCAGGTTCGCGGATCAGTACGTTCCCACGGGACCAGAGCTCAAAGCTGCCGCGGCCGGCATCCCCGTGACCGCGTGTTTCCGCCCGCGGGTCGGCATGCACCGCAACCTCGGCCGATCCGTCCGCCGAGCGAAGAAAAGCATACCCGCCACACGAGTACAGGCGCGTGCGGTCCGTTGTCGTTGTGGGAAGCTCCGTGCGTCCCCTGTAATAAGGAGTGCCGCCATAGTAGAGCGTCAGAGGGGTGATGATGAAGTGTCTGGGCAACTCGTTTAGTAGCTTGTGTTGGTAAGCAGCGGTCAGCAATCCCCAAAGTTCCCGTATCGGGCCGTCAGGCGAGTTGTCGCCGAAGCGAGGTATGGAGCCGTCAGGCCTCAGCAGATCGTTAGCGAGTCGAAACATGGCCTTGGCTTTTTCCTCGAAGCCACCCGGTAACTGGTGGCCTGATTTGTACGCGGCGAGGCAATATTCCAGCGCCGTTCGACATAGAAGCAGATGATAGTGGCTCGACTGTTCGGCAAAAGCGCCGTCACACAGAACCAGCGCGGGGAAGTATTCATCCCAGATCTCAAAAGCCTGGCGCTTCCACTCCGGCGATCTGTCGCACTCCAGCAGTGTCGTCGCAGCTAGGTAGAGGCCGCGCGCGTTGTTCAAAAGGTGATTGTGGACACCCAGTCCATACTCGATGTTCTTCGAAAGGTGTTGCGCGTCTTTCCAGATCTGCCGCTTGATCGAAGGGACGAGAATCTGAAGTGACGAAAGGCTCTGATGCCCAATCCAGAAAATAGTTTCCACCAGCGACGCGATTCGCTCCGCGACTGTGTATGCCGCCAGCGCCGAGGGTTCGAGATCGCCTTGCAGCCGCATCCAAGTCTCCAACTGGCGGACCAGGCCCGCGGCGGCGTGAGCATGTCCGAACGCCGCGGCGCGGGCGAATCGGACCGCCCAGTAGAGTCTGTGATACGCGTGACGGTCCTCCATGTCATCGAGAGCGTTCAGGTCGCCGCGCCGTGCGCCGCCGGCCAACCGGAGCCAGCCCCGGAGTTGTTCGTCGGCATCGCGAAAGATGAGATCGCGTCCAGCTATCGAAGCCGGCAGCGTGGTGAGTCTCCCAAAAACCGGGGCAATATCGCAGCACAACAATGGGGGCGCCTCAAGCCGCGATTCCACGGCTTGCGGTCCCGTTCGCCAACGGGCGGTAGCGCGTCTGCGCAAGCGATACAGCCACGAGCGCAGCGGGTGAGCGAGGAAGCGAACTCCATCGCTCCAACGCCGCAGTTCCCAGCACTGGTCGAGAAAGTTAGCGGACTCCGGATCGAAAAAAGACACTATTGATAGCCGGGGCGACACTTAACGGCACCCCGAAGCCGGCGCTGCCGACGCTTCCGATTCCGCTGTTTTTCCCAGGAACGATTCGATCGCCGCCGCCACGCGGCCAGTACACCGGCCGTCATTGTAGGTACAGATTTCGCTTACGATGCGAGCCCGCTCCACTCGCTTCTCTTCCGGGTTCAGGAACGCCGATCGCACAGCCTGGGCAAGTTCCCCGCGGTTGCGCGCGATGGATAGACCGCCGGATTCGTAGATCGGAAGAAAATGCTCCTGGCGGTAACAGTCCAGGGCCGCACCGTGATACTTGCCTCCGGGACTGTCGTCGTAGGCGGGACCCACCTGAGGGCGATCGAAGATCGATCCATCCACCATCATCGTGGACGCCACATTGACATGCACCTGCGAATGGTACAGCGTGGAAGCCAGCTTCGCAATGTCTTCCTGTTGTACGTTTGTGTGCCCTAAAACCTTGCTGCCCAGCCGCCATGGATCGTCGTGCACGATGTGTTTTGCCTGGCGGAGAACCGGTTCCCATCGACCGAGAGGATCCACCGGATGCCGGCGAAAAAGGATTACCGGGCGACCCGGGATCTCGCCCGACTCGATTGCTGCATCGATCTGTTGAAGGAAGCGGGGCTCATGGGGAGCGCAGGTGTAATAGCCTCCTCCGAACAGAATCACCGGCCGGTCCGGCGGCAGACCAGTGCTCCGGCGCCATTCTCTTTCTTCCCGGATACATTTCGGATCCCAGTAGAAATCGAACTGTGGCGATCCGACCACCTGTACATCACGATCCAAGGTCTCCGGATAGCCTCGATGTAACTGCGCTACGTTGTGACGGTTCCAAAGAAGATAGGAGTCGAAAGTGAACGGGATCCAGCTCCGTGTGGTGAGATTATCGAATGAAAGGATAGCCGCCACAGACGGCAGCCCGGCACGCGAGCAGATCCGCATCGCGAGCTCCTCATCCTGCAGGAAAGGAGTCAGGCTGAATATGGCGTCCGCACGCAGCGCCGTAAGCTTCTTCTCCACCTCCGGCGCATTCGT
>JAOAPQ010000874.1 GCA_025462965.1 Bryobacterales bacterium | reverse complement strand
ATCCCCAGGAACGTTCCGAGCGGAAGCTGATAACTGCCGGCGTCCTTTCTGGTGATCGCGATGTAAGTGAGACCGACTACCGACCCCAATAAAGATCCGGCAATCAGCGTGAGCAACGCGCCCTTCAAGCCAAGAAACGCGCCGATCATGGCCATCATCTTGACGTCTCCGAAGCCCAGTCCCTCTTTGTGCCGCATCTTCTCGAAGAGGACGCCGCCCAGCCAAAGCGATCCACTCGGAATAATCGCGCCGAGCAGCGCTTCCCCGATGGAAAGGGCGCGCGGCGGGAGGGTCAAGCCGGAGATCTCCGCCAGCGCATGAGCGGTTGTGTCCGGCACGGGAACGAAGCACGCGAACGCGAAACCGGCAGCCATGCCGCCGAGCGTGAACTCATCCGGTAGCAGGCGCGTCTCGGCATCGGCAGTGGCAAGCGTGACCAGCATCGCGGAAAAAATGCAGTACCGGGCGGCAGCCAGCGTCGGGCCAAGCTGCCACACGAACCAGAAGAATAAAGCCGCGGTAAGCAGTTCCACAACCGGATACCGGATGGAAATCGGGGCGCCGCAGTGGCGGCAGCGTGCACGCAGCAACAGGTAGCTCAGCACCGGAATGTTATCGAACCAGGCTATGGGCGCCTCGCACTGTGGACACCGCGAGCGCGGGCGCACCACGGAGAGATCGCGCGGCCATCGATGAATGCAGACGTTCAGAAAGCTCCCGATGATGAGTCCAAACACGCCCGCCAGCCCCGCGTCGAGCAGCGTTTCAGACATGATCGAGCAGCTTTCGATAGAGCCCGCGCGTGCGCTCGACCATCAGGTCTTCCGTGAATTGCATCTCAATCTTTTGACGCGCGCGGGCGCCCAATTGTCGGGCGAAAGCCGGGTCGTCGACCAATTCGCGGATCGCGGCGGCAATGGCGGCGGGTTCGTTCTTGACCAGCAATCCATCCTCGCGGTCGCGAATTGCTTCCGGGATTCCGCCCACACTGCTAGCGACGACCGGAATTCCGGCCGACATGGCCAGCAGCACGGCCGATCCCAGACCCTCCGTATGCGACACGTAGATGAAGATCGACGCGGTAGTCAAATCGCGTTCCAGATCGCCCGAGGGGACGACCTGAATCCGAAGCCGGCGCGCCGCCTCCAGCACCAGGCGGACGCCCTTCAGCGGATCGTTCGAGGCCGGGGTGATTACGGGTCCCGTGCGATCGGAGAGCGGGAGGAGGGGGACGCCATCCGGAATCACGGTAATTTTCGCTTCGGGCACGCCGCCCCCCACAAGTACAGCGGCCACATAACGCGAAACGGCGATGTAGTGGGTGGCGCGAGCGTACTTGCGGCGGGACAGGATGTCCGCGCCAACGGGAAATGCCACGCGGCGGGAAACAACCAGCGGCGCGCGGCGGAACAGGGACGCGAACGCGTGCGAACGCGCGTCGTGGACATGCACCAGATCCGATTGACGGGCCAGCTGCGGCAGGGCGAGCACGCTCAGGCGGCGCGCATCGATACCCGTCTCTTTCGCCAAGCGGAATAGCGGCGAGTCTTCGCGCGCCATCAGGACCGGCCTGTCGCCCTGAGCCGCCAGGCCGCGCAGGAGGCGCAGCACCTGCCACTGCCCGCCCCGCATCTCGCGCCCGGCATCGATGTGCAGCGTCCTCATCCGCTTTGTTCCCGGGCTTTTGCGTATTTCAGGAAAGTGTAGAGCGCCGCCATCCACGCGATGGTGAAGCCCTGGAAGCCGTCGAGAAAGCCGCGCTGGAAAACATAGGTGCGGATGAACGTCCACGCGGGATCGAATATCAAATGGCTCATTGAGGCTGTGCGCCCCCGAGCGATCACTTCCCGGGCCGCGAGGGTGGTGTACCGATCCATTGTCCGGAGATGCTCGGAAAGCGAGTCGCAGGTGAAATGGAGGATATTACCTTGGAGTTGTCCCACCTTCCCATCGACCCGCACGCTTTCATGGACGAACTCGCCGGTCCAGCGCGCTTTGCGGCGATCGAAAAGGCGCACTTTGCGATCGGGATACCAGCCTCCGTGCCGGATCCACCGGCCCAGGTACTGTGCCATACGCGGCATGGCGTAACCATCGCAGGTGACGCCGTCTTTCTTGAGCGCCCAGATCTCCGCTTCGAGCGATTCGCTGAGCACTTCGTCGGCATCGAGCGACAGTATCCAATCGAATGAAGCGTGCGCGGCCGCGAAGTTCTTCTGTTCGGCGTACCCGGGCCATGGCCGCTCAATCACGCGCGCGCCCAAGCCGCTCGCGATCGCCCGTGTACGGTCCGCGGAGCCGCTATCTACAACTACAATTTCATCGCAGCATCGCATGCTCTCTATGGCGCGGGCGATCCGCCGTTCTTCATTGAGCGTTACGATGGCGCCGCTGATCTTCACCCCGCACGGGATCATGCGCGCCCCGTCATGAGGAGACGGGAGCGATCGTAAAACAGAGAAGGAAAATCGCGAGGGCCGCCAGGGCCAACTGGTATCTCGACCGGCCGAGCGGATGCGCATCGTAAATCGCCGGATGCTTGCGGCCGAAAAGGAAGAGCAGGACCGCCCAAAGACACCACCCGTATGAGAAAAAGCCGAGAACCACCAGAACCACCAGAACCAGACGCGTCACCAGCTTGTGCTTCTCGCCCGCGATGGCATAGACGATATGTCCGCCATCCAGTTGGCCCGCCGGCAGCAGATTCAATGCGGTCGCGATCAGGCCGATGCAGCCTGCCCGGACCACGGGATGTAGGTACAGATCTGCGACCGGCACGCCCGGGAAAATCAATTGTTCGAAGAAGCGCAGAATCGGAGGCGTACCGAAGGTCAGGTTGCCGGCGAGGGCAATTCCGGGGATGACCTTCGACATCGCCAAACCCACCGTGAGCGCGGGCAGCAAAAACAGAAAACCGGCAATTGGGCCGGCAATCCCCACATCGAAAAGCGCTCGCTTGGAATAGATCGTCGAGCGGATGCGGATGAAGGCCCCTAGCGTGCCAGTGAAGGTGGGAGCAGGGAGAAAGTAAGGGAGGCTCGCATCGATCCTGTAATAGAGGCATGCCACGTAATGACCGCATTCGTGCGCCATCAGGATGGCCAGGAGAGTCAGCGAAAACGGCAGCCCGGTCCACAGCAATTGCGGATTCGACCATACTTCCCAGAACACCGGAAGATCGCGGTCGATATCGAAGAAGGGCAGGTTGTGGTCGAAGTTGAACTGCATGCGCGCTCCCACGGCCGTGGTGGTGAGCAGTGTGAGCAGCAGGAGGAGGACGTGCAGCCAAAGGCGCTGCTTCGGCCGGACACCTACAGTCTCGAACGAGAAGGCAGGCCGGGCGGACGCCTCCGGAGTTTGGGAGGGGATTTGAAGCGGAGCCGAAATGTCCTGGGAAGACACAAACTCTATTGGAGCGTTTGCAATTCTTTACCGGGTTTGAACCGAACCGCCTTACCCGGCGGAATCGAGACTTCCGCGCCCGTACGCGGGTTACGGCCAATGCCGGTCTTGCGCGGCTTTACATTGAAGACGCCGAACCCACGCAACTCGATCCGGTCGCCTTGCTCGAGCGCCCTCTTCATTTGATCGAAGACGGTTTCCACCGCCGACTCCGCCTTGGTCTTCGTGATGCCCGTCTTGTTCACCACTTCGTTGATAATGTCGAGTTTGATCAAAGAGCCTCCGGAGC
>JAOAPQ010000867.1 GCA_025462965.1 Bryobacterales bacterium | reverse complement strand
AGGACGAATGGGATCTCCATATCTCCATGGTGATAGGGAGCAATTGGATGTCCAACTCGGGTTTGGTACGCTTCGAGTGCAGATGGCTTCCGCGCTCTTACAGCTTCCGCCGAGCACTGCGGTCCATGTACTCGCGGCGATCGAGCAGTTCCTCGCCTCGGCGCGCCAGCCGGCGCTGCTCGAGCCGGGAGAACAGATCCTGCCGCTAGTGAAGGATTCGTGGTCGTGTGAACTGCGTTCCTCGCACGTCCTCCTGCAAGCCTGGGACGAGCGCCGCAACCTGAGCCGGCGCATCGTCGCGGCACGCGAGCAGACGCGAGGCAAGCTCGTGCTCACGGTGCAGCTTTTCGGTGGAAAAGAAGGAAAGCTCGACCTGCTGGACCTTGCCGCTCCGCGCACCGCGGAGTGGAAGCGGCGGGGCGTGAAACTGGTCTTCCGTGAGCGCTTTCGCCAGATGCTTTCGCGGGAGTTTCCCGAGTGGCGCATCGCGGAACTTACGGCGGAGGCGGATCTCGAACACAGTCTCTCGCCGGCATATCCACGTGCGCTCCTCAGGCACGGTAACCGCGCGATCGCCGCGATCGGCGCGGGGCCGGAAGCGCTCGACGTCGCGGGCGCACTCACTTTCGGGCTGATCTGGCTCGACTACCTCCGCGGCCGCGAGCGGAAAGTTGCCGTGGATCGTCTCGTCGTCGTGGCGCCCGCCGGGCGGGAAAGGCCGATTGCGCAACGCGCCTTGTTTCTTATAGCGCCGATTGAGATGTTGACTTATACCGAAAACGATTTCGCAGCGCGGGTCGATCTGGCGGATGCGGGCAACATCGATTCGGCTTTGGAGCCGTGCCGTCTCGCTCCGGGCGAAGCTTTCGACGCGGGTGAACTCGATTCCGTGCCGGGCTTCGAACAAGTCGGGCGACCGGACGGAACGTGCAGCCTCCGGGTTCACGGCCTGGAATTCGCCGCCGTTCCGGGCTCGAAACGTCCGGCGGAACTACTCGTTCATGCGCGCGAGTTGTCCCGGCTGCGTTCCGAGAAGGGGAGCCTCTTGCACGAGAAGGATCCTGAACGCTGGCTGGAATCGGAGGTCCGCCGCAACCTGCAAACGGTGGATGCGGCGCTGCGAACGGCTCCCGTCTACGGCCAGGTGCCGGCGTTCTCCGCGGGCGCGAGGGGCATCGTCGATCTGCTCGCGATCGATCATGCGGGGCAGCTGGCGGTGCTTGAACTGAAAGCTTCGGGGGATATCCACCTGCCGCTGCAAGCGCTGGATTACTGGATGCGCGTCTCGAAACACGCCGAGCACTGCGACTTTATGGGCAACGGCTACTTTCCCGGCCTGTCCGTATCTCCCCAAAAACCGAAGCTGCTGCTCGTCGCGCCGTCGCTCGAATTCCACCCGAGTACGGAAACCATCCTGGGGTACTTTTCACCGGAGATTGAGGTCCAGCGCATCGGTCTCGCGGCGGATTGGCGGCGCTATCTCCGCGTCATGTTTCGTTTGACCGGCGCCGAGCGCCCTTAGGAGAGCGGTAGAATGCGGAGTTAATGACCAGACGAGGTTTCCTCGCCCTCTCCGCCGTCGCAGCGGCGGCCGACACCGCTCCCGTGAAACTCGGCATCGATCTATTCAGTATCCGGTCGCAGAAGTGGACGCCATTCCAGTTCCTGGATTACTGCGCTTCCCAAAAGGCCAAGGTCGTTCACTTCTCCGAAGTCCGCTTCATCGGTAGTCTCGAGCCCGAAAATCTGCGAGCGGTCCGGCGCCACGCGGAATCGCTCGAAATCGAAGTCGAGATCGGGATGAAGTCCATCTGCCCGACCTCCAAGATGTTTGACCCGAAGGCCGGCACGGCCGAAGAGCAGCTCACGCGTATGATCGCGGCAGCCGGCACGGTCGGGTCGCACATCGTCCGCGCGGTGCTGGGCAGCATGGAGGATCGCCATCCCGGGCCCATCGACCGTCATATCGAAAGCACCGTGAAGGTGCTTCGCAACATGCGGTCGCGCGTCATGGACAGCAACTTGAAGATTGCGATCGAAAACCACGCGGGCGACATGCAATCGGGGGAGTTGAAGACGCTGATCGAGGAAGCCGGGCGCGATTTCGTGGGCGCCTGTATCGATTCCGGCAACCCGCTGTGGACCCTCGAAGACCCCCACGCCGCTCTCGATACACTGCACCCTTACGCGCTTACCAGCCACGTCCGCGATTCCGCCGTGTGGCGCGTTCCCGAAGGCGCTGCTGTGGCATGGGTACGCATGGGCGAGGGCAACGTGAATATCGATGAGTATGTCCGTAAGTATGCAGCGCTGTGTCCCGGACGAGCGCTCTCGATGGAGACGATCGTCACTGCGCCGCGCATTTTCCCGTATCGCGATCCGAAGTTCTGGGAAGCGTACCGCGATATTCCCGCGTGGGAATTCGAGCGGTTCGAAGCGATCGCGGACCGCGGAACGCCGCACAAAATCGCGCCCGCCAGCGAAAAGGAAGACCTGGAGGCTTCTTTGCAATACACGCGAAAACTGCTAAACCTGTAACAATTCGTTATCCTCATGACACTTCGCCTGACGCTCCTCCTGCTCGCGGCCGCGGTGCTGCCCGCCGCCGCTCAGAAAAACGATGAGGAGTACGGCAAGCTCATCAAACAATACTTACAAGACCCGCGTGTAACGACCGAGCTCGTCGACCATCTGCCGGCGTCGAACACCGTGCCCACGCCGCTCAAATTCTTCGGGCGCATCCCCGGCACTCCCGGCGAGCTGACCTACGCGAAAGACATTTACCGCTACTACGAAGCGCTCGCCAAGGCATCCCCGCGTGCGAAGCTCTGGAAGATCGGGCAGACCGAGGAAGGCCGCGACCAGGTAATTCTCGCGATCGCCGACGAAAAGACGATCCGGCAGCTGGACCAGTACAAGAGCGACCTCGCGGCCCTTGGCGATCCGCGCAAGACCACCGAGGCACAGGCCCGCAAGCTGATCCACACGTCGAAGCCCATCTACTGGGTCAACAGCGGCATCCATTCGCCGGAGACCGGTGGACCCGAGATGCTGATCGAACTGGCGTACCGCCTGATGGTCGAGGAGACGCCGTTCATTCAGGCAATTCGCGATAACGTCATCACGTTCATCACGCCCGTGGTCGAAATCGACGGGCGCGAGAAGCAGGTGGACACCTACTACTACGGCAAGAAGACCGGCAAGCCCCGGCCGCCGCTCATGTACTGGGGCAAGTATGTGGCGCACGACAACAACCGGGACGGCATGGGCCAGTACCTGAAGCTGACCCAGAACATCACCAGGAGCATGCTTGAGTGGCATCCGACCGTCTTGCACGATTTGCACGAAGCGCAGTCCTATCTCTATGTTTCGACCGGTACTGGACCATATAACAATTCGCTCGATCCCATCCAGATCAACGAATGGTGGCTGCTCGCCGAGACCGAAGTGATGGAGATGGCGAAGCGCGGAGTGCCGGGTGTCTGGACCTACGGCTTCTATGACGGCTGGGTTCCTAATTACCTCTTCTGGATCGCCATCACGCATAACTCGTTCGGCCGCTTTTATGAGGTGCAGAGCTATGGCCCGGATATCGTGGAGAACCTGCGCCTGCCTGCAACCACGACCAGCCGTGAGTGGTTCCGCCCAAATCCGCCGCTCCCCTCCATCAAGTGGGGACCGCGCAACAATACCAACATCCAGGAATCCGCGCTGCTTTTCGCGCTTCATCAAGTGGGTACGAGCAGGGAGTTATACCTCGAAAACTACTGGATGAAAAACAAGCGCTCTGTGGATGCGGGAAAGAACGGCCCGACTTACGCCTGGGTTGTGCGGGCGGGGCAACGCCGCAAAGGGGAAGCCGCGAGCCTGGTCAACGAGCTTCTGCACCAGGGCGTCGAGATCCACAGAGCAAGCTCGGCCTTCCAGGCGGGAACTGTCTCAGTCGCCCAGGGCGACTACATCGTGCGCGCGGACCAACCGTACCGCACGTTGGCCGACATGTACTTCAGCGTTCAGAATTACCCGACAGCCAATCCGCGCCCCTACGACGATACCGGCTGGACCATGCAGTATATGCGCAACGTGGAACTGACGCCCATATCCGACAAGGCCATCCTGGACCGGCCCATGACCATGCTCACATCCGACGGGAAAGCGCCCGGTGCGATCGAAGGCTCGGGCAGCGTGATCGTCGTCGATCACACGACGGATAACAGTTTGGTCTCCTTCCGCTTTCGTAATCGTGATGTGAAGATGCTCGCGGCCGAAGACGATTTCGAGATGAGCGGCCACCAGTTCCGCGCTGGCGCATTTATCATCCCGAACGCCGACCGCGCCACGCTGGAGCCGGTGATCCAGGAACTGGGGCTTTCGGCCTGGGCGGTGAACACGGCCCCGGAAGTGAAGACGCACGATCTGGACGTGCCGCGAATCGGCTACGTCCACGCCTGGCAGCGTACGCAGGATGAAGGCTGGGTGCGCGCCGCGCTTGACTATTACGGCGTCCCCTACACGTACTTCGCAGATCAAAAACTGCGCGAGGGGAATCTGCGCGTGAAGTACGACGTGATCGTATTCCCGCATGTGGGGGGCACGCCGCAATCCATCGTGAACGGAATTCCAAAGACCGGGAATGATCCCATCCCATACAAGAAAACAGAACTGACCCCGAATCTGGGCGTGAATGATTCAAGCGACGATATCCGCGGCGGCATGGGTATTGAGGGCCTGGCGGAGCTCACCAGGTTTGTGCGCGACGGGGGAACGCTGATCGCCGACGGCTCTACAGCCGCGATGCTTGCCGATTATGGGCTAACGAGCGGCGTCACGGTGGAACACCCCGGACAGCTTTTCGCGCGCGGCTCCATCATGCGGGGAGTATTTACGGATCGGAAGAGCCCGATCGCCTACGGATTCGACGCCAAAGATCTGCCGGTGTACTTCAACCAGGACCCGGTGCTGAACATCGCGGCAGCCGGTCCGGGGGGCGGCTTTGGCGGCGGCGGTTTCGGAGCCGCGCCGGTCGATGGCTTGGGCCAGAATGTTACGCCGAATGCCACGCCGCTGCACATCGCGCCCCTCAATCCGTCGACTGCTCCGGCGGAGTCGCGGGCGGAGCAACCGGCCGGGCCTGGCGGCCGCGGAGGCCGTGGAGGCGGCGCTGGCGGAGCACAGCCGGAAGAAGCGCGCCCACGGGTCGTCATGCAGTTCCCCACGAATCCGGCCGAGATGCTGCTTTCGGGCACGCTGGCCGGCGGGCAGACGATCGCTAACAAAGCGCTCGCGGTCGATGTACCGGTGGGCAAGGGTCACATCGTGCTGTTCGCGCTGCGCCCATTCTGGCGCTGGCAGACGCAGGGCACCTACTTCCTCGGCTTCAACGCCATCCTGAACTGGAACGATCTGGACGCGGGAAAAGCTCCCGCGCAGCCGCGCCGATCTGCCGGAACGGAGTAACGCAACGGAGTCAATACAATGGACCCCAGGATGCGACGCGGAGGATGGATGCGCCCCGCCCTTCTCCTGTTCCTCGCCGCCGTCCTGAGCGCGCAGACGGCGCCATCGCCGGATATCCCATTACGCAGTAACGTTCAACTGGTTGTCGCTCCGGCAGTGGTTACCGACCGTCGCGGTCATTTTATCCGCGGCCTGACTGAAGAGGATCTGATCCTGTATGACAACAATGTGGCCGCGAAGATACATCTCGACGATGTATCGCTTCCGATCTCCCTGGTAATCGCGGTCCAGACGACTGCGAGCGCGCACGATGTTTTCGAGAAACTACGCGACGAAACTTCTCTGGTCGAGCCCATCCTGACCGGCCAGGGCGGCGATGCAGCCGTCATCGCCTTCGCCGACGGCGTGCACGTTATGCAACCATTCACGGCAAGTCCGGACACCGTCTCAGGCGCAATCCGGAGCCTGGAAGTGACCGGCGAGGGCGGGAGCGGCATCGACGCGGTGATGGCCGGCCTTCGGCTCCTCGCCATGCATGAGGGGGACCGCCGCCGCGTGATCCTGCTCATCTCCGAGAAGCATGACCGTTCGAGCAAAACCAGCCTGGACATCGCGCTCGCCGCGGCGCAGCGGGCGAACGTCACCATCTACTCGGCCGTCTTCTCTCCGTTTCTCGCGCCGTTCACGAACCGCGAACCCACGCCGGCGACCTCGGGTATGAACCTTGGAACTGTCTTTGTCGAGATGAAGCGGGCCGGGCAGAAGGACGTCGCGGCCGCTTTCGCAAAAAGCACCGGCGGCCAGGAACTGGAATTTCTCCGCAAGAAGGGCCTGGAAGATGCCATTCGCAAGATCGGCGAAGATCTGCACGGGCAATATCTCATCAGCTTCCAGCCGCGCAACTTGCACCCGGGCGAGTTCCATCCGATCCGGCTGGAGGTCAAAGGGCATCCCGACTACGTTATCCGAACGCGCGTGGGATATTGGTCGCCGTAGGGTATTTCGCGTGATCGCCGGCCTTCGGCTATTCGACCGGCAACCCGGACTCCTGATACGCTCGCCAGCCGCCATCGAGCGAAATCACATTCGTGTATCCCATCTTTCCAACAGCGTCTGCGGCCAGCGCGGAACGATACCCGCCGCCGCAATACAGGACCAACGTGGCGTTCTTATCCGGCACCGTGCGCTCGATATCGCGCTCAATCACGCCCTTGCCGATATGGACCGCGCCCGCGGCATGCCCTGCCGCCCATTCGTTGTCTTCGCGGACATCCACCAGCAGCGGCTTCTCTCCTGCTGAGAGCATCCGCTGGTACCCAGCCATATCCGTCTGCCGCACGTGCGACTTCGCTTCCTCCACCATCTTCAGGAATCCCGGTGTATGATCCATTCGCTATTCCACCCTTTGAATCTTCGCACCGACATGCGATAGCTTCATCTCGATTTTTTCGTACCCGCGATCGATATGATACACGCGGTCGATCACAGTTTCACCCTTCGCCACCAGCGCGGCCAACACGAGCGAAGCGCTCGCCCGCAGATCGGAGGCAATCACCCCGGCGCCTTGCAGCCGGCTGCGGCCCGCGACGATGGCCTGCCGTCCCTCCAACCGGATGTTTGCGCCCATCCGCAGCAATTCCTGCGCGTGCATGAACCGATTCTCGAAGATCGTTTCAACGATGAGCGCGATTCCATCTGCCTGGGTCATCAGCGCCATGTACTGCGCCTGGAGATCCGTCGCAAAACCCGGGTATTCCTCCGTCGTCATATCCACGGCGTGGAGGTGGCCGTTGCCGCGCACGTGAAGAGTCGTCGCGTCCGGTTGATCGACGGTCACGCCCGCCTGTTTCATTTTATCGGTCAAGGCGCTGACATGTTCCGGATTCAAGCCCGTCACGCGTACATCGCCACCGGTAATGGCGGCGGCAATCAGAAACGTTCCGGCCTCGATGCGATCCGGAATGATCTCGTGCGGATCGTCCTCGGGAATGCCGTGCAATTTTTTCACACCCTGTACGCGAATAGTCGATGTGCCAGCGCCTTCGATCTTCGCGCCCATCCGCGTCAACATCGCAGCCAGGTCCGTCACTTCGGGTTCGCGCGCGGCGTTGTTCAGCACGGTCTCGCCCCTTGCCAGTGTAGCCGCCATCAGCACGTCTTCCGTCCCGGTAACCGTGATGCGGTCAAAGTGGATTTCGGCTCCAGTCAGCCCATCTGGAGCAACCGCTTCAATGTATCCATGCTCCTGGTTGATCTTCGCGCCCAGATTTTCCAGCGCCATCAAGTGCAGATTAATGGGCCGCGCGCCGATACCGCAACCGCCCGGCAGCGAAACGCGGGCCCGTCCGCACCGCGCCACCAGCGGGCCAAGTACCAGGCTGGAGGCTCGCATCGTCTTCACTAATTCATAAGGGGCTTCGGGCGAAACGACTACGGGCGTATGAACCGTGACCCGCTCGCCGGTGACTTCCAATTCGCTCCCGATATCCACCAGGAGCCGCTCCATCGTACGGATGTCGCGGACTTTTGGAACCCGCGTCAGCGTTACCGGCTCATCGGTCAGAAGCGCGGCCGCAAGTGCGGGCAGCGACGAATTCTTCGATCCGCTGGTGTGGATCTCCCCTTCCAGGCGATTGCCGCCGGTTATTACAAATTTATCCATTTCCCTCAACCATTCGGTTCATCATCCTTCTCAAGTGCGCAACGCCGCTCGCACGTTTCCATTCGCGCGCGCAAGCCGCGCCTCGGCCGTATCTCGATCCACATCGGCCAAGGTCATCACAATAGCCGCCTGTACGCTGTCTCCCGCCGCCGCCAGCCGCTCGCCGGCTTCCCCGTACGAGACGCCCGCAGCCTCGGTGATGATTCGCCGCGCGCGGTCGCGCAGTTTCTCATTCTTGGGCTCCACATTCACCATCAGGTTGCCGTAGACGTATCCCATGCGGATGAAAGTGCCGGTGGTCAACATGTTGAGCACCAGCTTCGTCGCTGTGCCCGCCTTCATACGCGTGGAACCTGCGATCACCTCCGGGCCGGGAAGCGGCGTGATCGCAATGTTCACCAGGCGAGCCAGTTCCGAATCCGGGGTGCAGCTGATACCGACAGTGAGCGCGCCCAGCCGCTTGGCTTCAGCGACCGCACCCAGGACATAGGGGGTCCGCCCGCTGGCTGCGATGCCAACCAGTACGTCTCCTGCCCGAAACCCGTGCGTGAGCAGGTCCCTCGCGCCTAGTAATGGATCATCCTCGGAAGCTTCCGTCGCGCGTGCGAGCGCCGATTCGCCGCCGGCAATGATTCCGATGACCAGATCCGGCGGCACGTTGAAAGTCGGCGGACACTCGGAAGCATCCAGGACCCCGAGCCTTCCGCTGGTTCCCGCGCCGATGTAGAAGAGCCGTCCTCCGGCCGCAAGAGCCGCGACGATTCCGTCTACTGCACGCGCGATCGAAGGAACTTCCGCCGCTACCGCGTCCGCCACGCGCCGGTCTTCCGCGTTGATCACGCGCAACATCTCTTCGGTGGAAAGCGTATCGATTTCGCGCGACGCCGGGTTTGATTGTTCCGTCAGGAGGTCCCGAAGCATTGTTTCTTAATCCAGAACCCGCGCGAACTTACCCGTGGTGGCATCCACCAGAACGGAAAACCCGCTGTTGCTGGCGGTCTCACCCCAGATTACCCGCCACGTCGCGTCCGGCCAACGGTTGTTGAGTTCTAGCAGGTAATTGATCGGCGTGCCAGGATGCTTGCCGGCGTAGTCTTTTGCGTGGTCGAGCGCCGTCTGGTAGGCCTCGTCGGTATCTTTCTTCGCGGCCGCAATAGAGAAGGCTTGCGCGTTCTGTCCGCTCGCCGAAAAGGGGGCGGGCGGGTCCGGAAAAACGCCTTGGCGCACCGACGCGCTCACATCGGCCACTGAGAAGGTATACGTCCGCGATTGCTGCGCCGTCGGTGAAACGAAAGTTGCCAACCAGGCCGGAGCGCGGCCAGGCTGCGGTTTCACGTTGCCGATGCTCAAGCTGCTCACGCGCAACACCAAGACATCATGCTGCCAAGTGCGTGCGGCGCTGAACATCTGCGCCAAGGCATGCAGTCCCGTTACCGGCTCGGGCGGGGCTTCCTCTTTCCTCGGGGCTGAGCTGCTGGAACAGCCGGCGAGAACAATCAGGAACGCCGCTGGAACGGTACGAAAGGTCTGCATCGGGGCCGTCCTCATCATAGCGGCTCAAACGTCTTGTGACATAATACGGGCAGTTACCCACCCAAGAGGTGCCGTCATGAAGTACTCTCTCCATCTGCCGTTAGCTTTTATTTTGCTGTCATCGGGACTTTGCGCTCAAAAGGCAGCGACACCCACCCCGGTCAACCCGACTCCCAATCCCGGAAGGACGACTACGCCGGGGCTTCCCAACAACAACCCGAATACTTTCCCGCAGCCCAACACCACCAACAATACAGGCGTCATGACGCCGAGGCCGATTTATATCTCCGGCAAAGTCATTATGGAGGACGGTACGCCGCCGCCCGATTCCGTCCGCATTGAAAAAGTCTGCAGCGGAAACCCGCGGCCCCAAGGTTATACGGATTCCAAAGGTCGTTTCAGCTTCCAACTCGACGCCGGTATCGACGTGATGGCCGACGCCAGCGATTCCACTTTCACCCGCCCCGGCGCCGCGCCCGGTATGAATACAGGCGGCAACTCCTCTAGTCTTTCGAGGAGCTCCAGCCTGACCGGCTGCGATATCCGCGCCTCTCTCCCTGGTTTCCGTTCGGATACTGCGACCCTTTCCTTCCACGACTCTTTCGATAACCCGAATGTCGGCAGCATCGTGTTGCACCGCATCGGAAACGTGGAAGGAACTACTATCAGCATGACCAGCCTGAACGCGCCGAAGGAAGCGCAGAAGGCTTTCCAAAAAGGCCGCGATGCGCAGAAGAAGCAGAAGGCAGAAGAAGCCGAGAAGAATTTCCGCAAAGCCGTGGAGGAGTACCCGAAGTACGCCGCCGCATGGTACGAGTTAGGCCGCGTGCAGCTCGCGACGAATCAGACTGGTGAGGCGGAGAAGTCGTTCCAGCAATCGATCGCCGCCGATTCGAAACTCGTGAGCCCTTATATTGAGCTCTCTTTCATGTCGGTAAAGGCGCGCGAATGGCAAAAGACATTGGAGATCACGAACCGCGCGATCAGACTCAATCCCGTGGATTTCCCCGACGCTTACTTCTACAACGCAGTCGCGAACCTGAACCTCCAAAATGTGGAAGCGGCGCAAAAGAGCGCGCTGGAAGCTCAGAAGCTGGACACTTCACACCGCATCGGCCAGTTGGGAAAACTGCTTGACGCCATCAATAGCGCCAAGAAGCCGACGGCTACCAATAGTCCGGAGCCGAAGAACTGACGGACTCCCGGCGAAAAGCTAGACCATATACATGCCGCCATTGATTTCTATGGTCTGGCCGTGGATGTACCGCGATGGCTCGGTACACAGAAACAAAATGACATCGGCAACCTCGATGTTGTCGCCCAACTTGCCCGCGGGCGTTTGAGCGAGCACTGAATCCAGCATTTGCCTGTTTGAGAACTGGACGTGGAAGTCGTTATCCACGGTGCCGGGCGATACCGCGTTTACATGCACGCCCCGCGGCGCCAGCTCCTTTGCGAGGCCTTTCGTGATGCTGGCGATGGACGCCTTCGCCGCCGCGTAAATCGTGGCGCCTGGTCCACCGCCGTTCCGGGCCGCAATGGAACTGAGATTCACGACGTGGCCGTGACCTCGTTCGATCATGCCGGGCGCAACGGCCTGCGTCAGGAACCAGGCGCTCTTCACGTTCAGGTTCATCACGCTATCGAACAGTCCGGACGTGTATTCCGGAAGCTTCGCGCGCTGCACCAGGGAGCCCGCGTTATTCACAAGGATATCCGCATGGACACCTGACTTCCGGTATTGGTCGATCAGAGACTCGATGCCCGGATTCGAAGAAAGGTCGGCCTGAAGCAGATGCGCTTCCGCGCCGTGCTGCTTCAGCCTCTCGACCAGTTCCTCGATTCCCTGCTGATAGGAGTTATAGTGCAGCAGAAATCGCCGCACTCCTGCGTGGGCGAAAGCATGGGCTGTCGCAGCCCCAATGCCACGCGACGCGCCAGTTATGAAAACAGTTTGCTCGGAAAGTTGCGGCACTCTATGTATTCTGCCGCAACCACTCCTTCATTGCATCCCGATACAGCAAAATTCCTTTCCGCGAATAGCGCAGGTAACCCTGCCGGCGGAAGGTGTTCATGTAATGGGTGACGATCTCGCGTGAGGTGCCCACATACTGGGAGAGCAGTTCGTGCGTGAACGGGATCATCTGAATCGATCCATCATCCTGCTGCGATCCCAGGCGCTCGGAGAACCGTACCAGGGTACGCGCCAGGCGGCGGGCGATGTTGTCCACCGAGAAGCTCTCGATGCGATGCGCGAAATCTACGGAGCGCTGCACGAGTAACTGCATCATCGCGATTGCCAGTTTGGGCCGCTTCATCGAGATGTCCTCGATATCGGAAGTGGTCCAGGTCATAACTTTGGTGTTCTCCAGGGCGACCGCGAGTTCCGCGCGGTTGGCCATTCCCAAAAAAGCGGATTCGCCAAAGAACTCGTCAGGCTGGTAAATGTCGACCACCACTTGGCGTCCATCATCGGTCAAGCGGCAGACTTTCACCTTGCCGCCGATAACGAGATAAACGCTGCTGGATGGCTGGTCATGGTCGTAAATGGATTGACCCTTCTTGTATTCCAGAATCGTGGAACAGGGAAGGTGGGCCAGGGGATCTTCCAAGGTGCGTTGTTGGGGAGTTGGGTTGGCGGCCAGACTCGAACTGCTCATCGGGTGACTCCTTGAGTGTATTTATCGTATCACTAACGTTTTAAATGTGTTTAACCTATCAGAGCCAATTGCAAACTACACCATAGCGAAATAGGTACACTGTGTGTCGACTGTCACAGTTCAGCCCAGCAAATGTATTGCCACTTGCATCTGCCCTTCCGTTTCGCGAAATTTAGCTAATGCGGACACGGATGCGGCGGCTTGTTTGGATTCCACTCTCCGTCGTCCCCATCCTGGGTTTCCAGGCCAGCCACTACGAGGCGCCCGCGGGCGATCGGGCACCCATCCGATCCAGAACCGGCGCCGTCCTCCCCGGGGGGCGCCTGCTTGCGCCTCTGGGTAAGCAACTGAAGACCGGACCAGGGCCCTTCGGCCTGTCAATAAGCCCTTCCGGCAAGATCGCGACTGCCAACATCGGTCCGGAGCGCCTCTCTGTAACGGTACTCCAACTCGATCGGAAAGGTGTGTGGCTCATGCACAATCTCTTGACCGCTCGCCCCCCGAAAGAGGGTTCGCCGGACAAGGATAAGGATGAGTGGCGGAGCACTTTTATGGGCATCGCTTTTGCGGGCGAGAAGCAGATTTGGGTGTCCGAAGGAAACTCCGGAAGGGTCCGGCTCATCGATGCGGAAACGGGTGATAAGCGTCGACTGGTAGACATAAATGTCGATGGCGCGCACGATTCCTTTGCCGGCGACCTCGCCTACGATGCACCGCATGGCATGCTGTACGTGGCCGATCAGGCGAATTTCCGGGTCGCAGCCATTGATGTGAAAAAAGCCCGGGTTGTTTCGTCCGTGAAAGTCGGACGACTGCCCTTCGCGATCGCTCTATCCTCCGACGGCGCGACCGCGTACGTTACGAATGTCGGTGTTTTCGAGTACCAGGTGATTCCCGGAGCTACCAAGGCCGAAGCCCGCGCCACCGGGTTGCCCTTTCCGGCGTTCGGCTTTCCTTCCCCGGAGGCGGCCGCGGGCGGGATGCGCCAGCGCGAATCGGGCGAGGTGAAGGTTCCCGGGCTGGGGGACCTCAACGTTCAGGAGTCGAACTCGGTTTGCATTCTCGACGTCTCGAACCCGGCGGAAATGAAGGTAAGTGCTTTCGTTCGCACGGGCCGTCCATTCGGCCCCGGTACAGAGGGCGGAAGCAGTCCGTCCGGCGTGCTCGCGGCAGGCGGCCGCATTTATGTCTCGAACGCTCACGACGATTCCATCACGGTGATCGACGCTAAATCACACCAGGTGACCGCCGAGATTCAATTAGAGATCCCCGCATTCGCCAAACTACGGGGCATCATGCCCCTGGGGATGGCATGCGATGAGTCCTCGGGGTGGTTGCTCGTGGCCGAAGCAGGCATCAATGCCGTTGGGGTGATCGACACAAAAACCGGCGCGGTGCTTGGCCACATCCCTGCGGCATGGTTCCCCACCCGCGTCGCCATTCAGGACGGGACCGTCTATGTTGCCAGTGCGAAAGGCACGGGCACCGGTCCAAACC
>JAOAPQ010000850.1 GCA_025462965.1 Bryobacterales bacterium | reverse complement strand
CCCTTGGAAAGCACGAGCAAGGAGGTCGCCGGCGTGGACGCCGCTTGCAACACGGAGGAGAGGACGAGACAGGCCGGGAGCAGACTCGAACCGGGTTTAGGGTTCATGATGTTCCAGGATATATCCTATGGACGTGACCGGCTTCAAGTCCGTGGACGAGTACATCGCCTCGCAGCCCGCGGCCGTGCAGGGTGTACTCAAGCGCGTGCGGAGCACCATCCGCAAGGCCGTGCCCGAAGCCGAGGAAGTGATCTCGTACGGGATCCCGACGTACAAACTGCGCGGTGGCCGCGTGATCTACTTCGCCGGGTGGAGGCAGCACTATTCGCTCTACCCCGCCACCGGTCACGTCGTCGCTGCGTTTAAGGACGAGCTTGCACCGTACCAGGTCAACAAGGGCACGATCCGCTTCCCGCTCTCCGCGCCCGTCCCCGTGAAGTTGATCGAACGCATCGCGAAGTTCCGCGCTAAGGAGGTCGCCGCGCGCGAGAAAGCGAAGGCAACCGCGCCGAAGAAGCGCCAGGCCGGTTGACGCGAAGTCATGTCTCCTCCTCTGCCGGAAGATTCTCTGCCGTTTGAGGTCTCTCATGCCACTTCACCCACTTCAAATCCATCACAAACATCGCGTAGAGCACCGGCACCAGCAGCAGTGTGATCATCGTGGCGACGCTCAAACCGCCGATCTGCGCATAGCAAAGCGGTTCCCACAAAGGGCCGCCGTGCAACGCCAGCGGAATCAGCGCAATCACCGTCGCGCCCACCGTGATCAACACCGGGCGCAGCCGTAGGATTCCCGCATCGAGCAGTGCTTGGCGGAGCGGCTGCCCGTTCTCATGCATCTCCTCTATGTAGTCGAAGAGCACGATAATATGACTCACAATCACGCCGATCAGGCTCGCGACACCGAGAAACGCCATGAACCCGAACGGTTGCCCCATGATCCACAACAGCAGGAGCGCGCCCACGATGCCGTACGGAATCGCCGCGAACACGATCAGCGGCTTCACCGCGTGGCGGAACTGAATCACCAGCGCGATAAAGATCGACGCCACCGAAACGCCCATGACCACGCCCAGCTCCTTGAACCCCGCCACCTGCTCCCTGTACTCGCCCGCTATCTGCAGCCGGTATCCGGGGGGCAGCGTTTGCTCGACTTCCCGGATCTTGGGCATCAACGCATCGGTCACCTGCGAAGGCAGAAATCCCGCCGCTGGAAACGCCGACACCGTGATTGTCCGGAACTGGTTCAAGCGGCGGATTTGCGCCGCTTCCATCCTGTGCTCGAGCGATGCCACCTGCCGGATCGGGACGCGCTGCGGCGATTGCCGCGAATACACGTATAAGTTCTCCAGATCGCCTAATTGAGAGCGCTCTTCGAGCCGCGCCACCGCGATCACCGGAATTTGGCGGTCTCCTTCACGCAGCATCGCCACGGGAGTACCGCCCAGCGCTCCCGACGACGCTTCCGCGACATCCTGGCTCGTCACTCCGGCCATGCTTGCCCGGTCGGGGTTGACCTTCAACCGGATCGCCAGCGTGGCTTCGCCCCAATCGTCCCGCACACGCTCGGTGATGGGAACGGAACGCAATATCTGCTTGAGCCTCTCGGCCTGCTGCCGCAGAACGCCGAGATCGTCGCCGGATACGCGAATGGATACCGGAATTCCAACGGGCTTTCCGGTCTCCAGTTCCCGTATGTCCACACGCGCGCCCGCCACCCGTTGAGAGACCGCCCGCTGCATCGCCGGAGCCAGCCGGCTGGTATCGCGCTTGTCCTTCATCTCCACCACGATCTGCGCGTAATTCAACTGCGGCGGTTCCGGCGGAGCCGAAAACCAGAAGCGCGGACCACCCCCGCCCACGAAGCTCGTGAGCGATCGCAGCCGGTCGCCCGCCGTATCGCGGATCGCCCGCTCGGCTTCGGCAGCGGCCTGCTGCGTCGCCGTGATGGACGCGTCCTCGGGCAGCCATACGTCCGCGTAAGAGAGATACTGCAGGTCCTGCGGGAAGAATTGAGGCCGCAGCGCTTTCATCAACACGCCGCCCAGCGCGAGGAAAAGAAGCGTAGCGGCCAGGACCGTCTTGCGGTGATCGATTGCAAACCCGCCGACGCGGTAGTAGAAGTGCGCGAAGCCGCGGTCCCGGCGCTCGGAGATGGGCAGCTCCGGCTTGCTGCGCAGGAGCACCTTCCCTAACAAAGGAATGAACGTCATGGAAACCAGACGGGAAGCGACGAGCGAGATGGTGATCACCACCGGCAGACTAAAGATAAACCTGCCCGTGTCGCCGCGAAGCAGCAGGAACGGCAGGTAGGCGACGATATTGGTGAACGTCGCGAACACGATGGCGCGGGAAAGCCGCGTGGGCCCCCACCACGCAGCGATCCCAGGCGGAAGCCCCGCGGCGAGGTCCCTCTTGATAGCGTCGCCCGCCACCACCGGATCGTCCACCAGCAGCCCCAGCGCGATGATCAGCGTGGCGATGGAAACCTGCTGCAGATCGATGCCCACCATGTACATCGTCCCGAACGTCATCGCGAGTGTGATCGGAATCGCGAGAGCCATGAGCAGCGCGGAACGCCACTCCCAGAAGCCCACCAGCGACACCAGGACCACAAGAATCACGGCCTCGCCCAGGCTCCACATGAACAGGTCCACGTTCTCTTCCACCTGCCGGGGCTGGTCCGACGTGTGAGCGAGGATCAGGTCCGAAGGCAGGCGCGTTGCCAGCTCGCGCAGGTTCTCATCCAGCGCCCTGCCGAACGCGCGGATCTGCTCGCCCTGCCGCATTTCGAGCGCCAGGGTCACCGCGCGCGTTCTGTGCCACTGGCCGTCCTTCCCGCGCAAGGTGAGGAAATTCAGAAACCGCGGCGGAGTCTGGTAACCGCGGCTCGGTTCGACGATATCGCGCAGATACACCGGCGCGCCCTCCGTGGTAGCTGCAATCACGACATTGCCGATATCCTTCTCGTTGCGGAACTCCCCCGTGGGGCTCACAAATACATTGCGCCCACCGACGTTCAGAGTGCCGCCTGGCGCGCTGGTATTTCGTGCCGCCAGAATTGCCGGGAGCTGGCTGAGCTGAATGTTATATGCCGCCAGACGGTCGCGCGAGTAATTCAGAAACACCCGCTCATCGAGAACGCCGGCTCGCGTCACCTTCGCGACCTGCGGCACGCTCTGCACGCTCTTCTGGATCGCGTCCGTGAAATCGTCCAGTTGGCGGTAGGTGTATTTGTCGCCGGCGACTGCCGCCAGTTTCGCCCGCGCAGTGCCCGGATCCCCGATCACCGCCGGATACCAGACGTCGGGATCGAATTCCGACTGCTGAAGCGCTGTGGCGATCGACCGCGCGACGTAAGCCGCGATCTCCGGCTCGCTCAGCTCCGTTGCGAAGTCCAGCACCACGAATCCGGGGCCGCCCGCAATCGCCAGATCGTGGGCGGCCCCTTCCGTCTGAATCCGCCGCGACAGCAATTCCGCGGGCCTCCGCACCAGGGCCGCGTCCACCGATTGCGGAAAACACACCGCGACCGAGAGTCTTCCTTTCCGGTTTCGCCGCAGCCGCTCGATGGCGAGGGCGACATCCCGCGCGCGCAAATCCAGCACCAGCGGATCGGCGGGGGGACTCGCGACGGTCAGCATGAGCGCCGACGTGTCCCCGAAGTCCTTCACGAACTGGATGGGCCCAGCGCCCTCGGGCAAATCGAAGATGCTGTCCAGCCTCAGCTTGATATCATCGAATTCCTTGTCCGTGTTGGTCGTCCGTTCGTCGAGTTCCGTGTAGATGTAGGTCACGCCGTTGCGCGAGACAGAGCGGAGCTCGGTGACTTTGTTGTTCCCTGCGATTTTCTCTTCTACTTTCTTCGCGACAAGCTGCTCGATCTTCTCCGCCGACTGCCCCTGCCACGGCACGACGGTCAGACAATCGCGCACCGGCATGTCGGGGTCTTTGCGCTGCGGCATCCGGAGATATCCGAACACGCCCCAGGCGAGCACGAATACCAGCAGCACCCACCCCACCTGTGGCTGTTCGACGAAATACCGGGCGGTATTGTGCGTGTTGAGTGGGGTTTTCTTTTCCTCCGTCACGGTATCTCGATCACTTCTTGCCCATCCGTCAACAAACTGCCTCCGCTCACCACGATTCTCTGGCCCGCGGTCAGCCCTTCGCGCACCGCGATCATGTTGCCCTTCACTTCGCCGAGTGTTACCTTCTGCCGGCGCGCTAGCGTTTTCCCGTTCACGCGCTGCACCACAAACACTGCGTATCGATCGGGATCCTGAGTGGACTCCACCACCGCCGAAAGCGGAATCGAGGCCACTGGCGGCCCGCCGGGCCCAGGCACCGAGACCGAGGCGATCATACCCGGCTTCAACACGCCTTTCGGATTCTCCATAGTCACCTCAATCGAGAAAACGCGGCCTTTCGGATCGGCCGCGGGCGAGATTGAGGTGATCCGGCCATGGCGCACGGGGTCGCGGACCGCTTCTACAGTCACCGGCAGCCGCGCGCCCAAGCGAAATTGCCGTAGTGAAACGTCAGGAACGCCAATGACTACTTTGACTCGCCGCACGTCCGCCAGCGTGAATACAGGGATCCCCGCGCCCACCAGCGCACCGTTCTCCACGCGCCGCGCCAGGATTAAGCCTGCGAACGGCGCTTTCAACGCGGTATCGCCCAGAGCCGTTTCCGATTCCGTCTGCTGTCCTTCCGCTCCGCTGATCTTCGCCTCCATGGATTGAATCTGGGACCGCGCGGCATCAGCGCGCGCGTGCGCGGCATCCTTCTGGGCCTGCGCCGCCTCCAAATCGGGCTTCGTGAGACTTTTCGATCCAAACAGGGCGTGCGCGCGGTCGAAGTCCTGGTCGGCTTTGCGCATGGACGCTTCGGCTTCCGCCAGTTGCGCGCGCGCGCCGGCCAGGGCGGCGCCGGCATCGACTACCTGACTCCGCGCCTGCGTTACTTTGGCCGCGTAGTCCGTCGCCCGCACGCGCGCCAGAACCGCGCCGGCCGCGACCGGATCCCCCTCCTGCACGTTGCGCCCGTTCACCTGCAGGATGCTCTGTACATAGCCGTTCACGCGAAAGGAGAGATCCACCTGCGTATCGGCCGCGATGTCCGCGGAATACTTCGTGTCTTCGGTGTTCTCCTGCAGTTCGACAACACTGGTGCGCACGGGCGCCGGGACTTTCTCGGGCGGCTGCTGCGGGGCCCGGCACGCCGCGCACACCGCGGCCGCACAAAGCACCAGGAACCATTTCATTGGCCGTCCCCGACCGCCTTCTCGAAATCCGCGCGCGCTGTCCAGAACTGCGCCAGCGCCTGGCGGTATTGCGAAGCCGCTTCCGCCAGCAATGCCTCAGCCTGCAACAAGTCTTTCAAAAGCGCGGCCTCCAACCGATATTTATCTTTCACCACGCGCAGATTCTCCTCCGCGGTTTGCTGCCCTAGACGGCTCACTGCCAGTTGACGCCGCGCCTCCTCGAGCTTCCGGAATTGCGCGCCGACATCGCGCAGTATGCGGCTCTCCGTCTCTTGCACGGCGAGCGCCGCTTCCTCCTCCACCCGCTGCTTCTCCGCGGTTTCGTGCCGCTTGCGGCCCCAGTCGAAAGGTTCCCAGGAAATCTGCAAGCCGGCCGCCGCCAGAGTCCCCGGAACCACGCCCGTGAAGTGCAAGGTGGAGAAGTAGTCGACCGCCAGGCTCACGTTGGGCAGATACTCGGCCTTCTTTGACCGCCTGTCGAGCGATGCCCCCTGCAACCGGATGCGCGCCTGCGCCAACTCCGGCCGAGAGGCTAAGGCCCGCGCCCTCGCTTCAGCCACATCGGAAACCGCTGCATCCTGCTCCGGCAACGGGTCTGTTCGAAACGCCGTGGTAATCTCACGCCCCATCAGTTCGTTCAACTGCTCCCGCCCGGTGTCGAGCCCATTCCGCAGCTGCAGAGTTTGGAGTTCCGCCCGGGCGAGCCTTGTCTTTACTTCCAGCAGGTCGCCCTCGAGCACCGTCTGCTGCTTGAGATTGTCTTCGGTAAACCGGAGTGCTTCCCGGTATAGAGTAACGCTCTGCTCCGCGCTGGCCAACTGGCTCTCGGTCTGCTGGAGGGTGTAGTAAGTTCGTTTGACATCGTTCACCACCGCCTGCCGCCGCTCGCGCTCCATCTCGCGATTGAGTTGCTCCTCCATGTGGAGCCCCTGGATCGTGAGGTGAATCCTTATTCTTTGCGTCAGCGGCAAGGCGGCCTGAGCCACGATCGCTCCCGCCGGAGTTCGCCCGCTCGAGATATCCGTGCGCGTGGCGGGGATCGGGCCGGTGTCCGCGAACGTCCCCAGGACCCCCTTATCGAAACGGATACTCGGCCGCGCCAGCAACTGGCCGCCCAACGCCCACGTGGAAAGCGCCGGAAACAACTTCGTTCTCTCGATGGCGATGCGCTCGGCCACGCGCCGCGTCTCGAGCTCGGAGGTTCGTACCGTGCGATTTTGCTGAACCGCGGTCGCCACGGCGTGCTCCAGCGTCAGCACCTCCGGCTCCTGAGCCGCGGCCGCACCGCACCATATGATCGCCAATAGAACTCGCATTGTATCCTTCCGCTACACCAGTGTACGTTCGCCGGCGATTCCAGCCGAGGAGCGCATACCTGTTGCTTTCCCGGGTAGGTGAGGAGCTTGCGAGTGCGCGTTGCCCTGTTAAAAAACGAGCTTCATGGAGAGCACGATCAGCCGCGGCTCCGATGTGTCATCAATCGATTCCGCAGCTACCATGCCGAACTGTGCGCTGGTCACATCGTTCGAGGCCTGCGATCCGAACCATGGATGATTCAGCGCGTTGTGGAAATCGGCGCGTATCTGCCACCGCAGCCGTTCCCGCACCTGAAATTCCTTGTAAGCCGAAAATTCGACGTTGTTCAGAGGCTTGCCCCGAACGTCCGGAAAGCGCGTTGGGAAGGTGCGCAGGGTGAAAGGCGCCTGCGACTGGGTGGGAAAAATTGCTGTGTTGAACCATGGGTCGACTGACGGGTCCCATTGCGAGTGGCCGTTCTGCTTGGCGAGCGCATCCCGTTGCGCATCGCTCAAAGCCGCGCTCTGTGCCACCAGGTTCGCCGCGTTCGGAAAGAGGAACGGGAAGCCTACTTCCGTGTTGTACTCCGTATTCACGTTCCAGCCGCCGGCGATGGCATTCAGGATCGGATGAATGGAACTGCCGAACCGTTGGCCTCGTCCGAAGGGCACGGCCGCAGTAACTACTAACGAGAATTTTTGCGGCGTGTCAAACTGGCTGAGCCGCTGCTCGAGCGGCGTGTTGAGCAGGTTCGAAAGGTTCACATCCTGCGGGTTGAGCGCGGTTACGCGCTCGAGCGCTTTTGAAATCGTGTACGCGGCCTGAATGCCGATCCCTTGCGAAAAGCGCCGCGCCAACTTCATTTGCAGGGAATGGTAACTCTGTGAGCCGATCGGCACGTCCGAAATATTGACCGCCGAGTATTGCGGGAAGGGCAGCAGCAGCTGCGAACGCGGTACCGTGGCCCCGTTGAAGCTGGTCGAAGGCAGGAATCCCGCGAACGGGTTCGGAACGGCCGCGCTGAAGTAAGCGGGCCGGCTCGCCACGGGAAGACTGTTGAGCACGTTCGCCGGAATGGAGTTCAGGTTCACCGCGACCGGCAGCGGCAGCGCGTGCGTGATGTTTCCGGAGTAGGATGCGTCCGCTATGAAGCCCCAACGCAACTCGCGTTGAAAGCCGAGCGAAAACTGGTGCGACCGCGGGAGAGGACGGTTCAGATATTGCGCCGTCACGGACTGTCCCAGGTTGGTGGCGAGTCCCTGGCTCGAACCAATCGGTTTCAGAAGGCCGCTGGGAAACAAACTGGAAGGAAATGGATCGCTAAGGCTCACAGCCGGAGTTACGCCACCATCCGTGCTGGCCACCAGCGTGGTCGGTTGGCTGAATCCGGTAGGAGGCCCGAACGAGCTCTGTCCCAGGTAGCTCAGCCCGTACCCGCCGCGGATCACCCACTTTTCCCTTACCTTCCAGGCGAACCCGGCACGCGGTTGAAAGGCAGTATGGTAGGGATTAAACGCCAGGCGCTGGTCGCCGCTGGAGCCTGCGAAAAGAAGACCTCCGGTCAAGTTGAGGCCCTGAACCTGGCTCGCCAAGGGACTTGGCTGAGTGAAAGCGAAGCCGCGGACCATTCGGTTGTATCGCTCCGTAAATGGCGTCTCGTAATCCCAGCGGAGCCCCGCGTTGATGGTCAGGTTCTTCGTCAGCTTGATATCGTCCTGGAAGAATGCGGCGTAGTACTTGTTCTGGTACGCCGGATCGATATTGCGGTCCACCGAGCCGCTGGTCGGAATGCCTAGCAGGAACGTGGCGAACTCGTTCCCCGACGTGGCGTCGGCGCGGAGCGGATCGCCCTGCGTCCAGTTTTTTCCGAAGGTATACGTGCCGTCGGCCAGTCCGGGCTGTAACGTGTTGCGGTTATACAGGCGCCCTTCCGCGCCGAACTTCATAGCCTGCCGTCCGTGAATCCAGGTCATGTTCGGCTGCACGCTCCAGGTGTCATTGGTAGCGTAATTCGTCACGTTGCTGGCCCCCAACTCCGAGTAAGCGGTCCCCGAGAAGTTAAACCGCGGGAATTGCAGCGCCGTAAATTGCGACACCAGCGATGACGGAAAGCCCAGTTGCCGCGGGTCGTAGCCGCCCGCGAACGAACTGCCGCTGAATTGCTCATACCGCGCCAAGCCTCCGCGCAGATTGAAGACCACCGATGGCGTCACAATATACGTCCAGTCGGCTCCCCAGTTCCGCGGCACCTGCGTCTTCGAGCCCGCTGGCTCGGCGGCATTGTTGCCCCACAGCACTACGGCCGGCGCGAAGTACGGCGTCTGTCCGTAGCGGAAAGCCAGCTTGCTCTTGTTCGATATATTGATATCGATCTTCCCCAGCAGCGCCGTGTACTTATTTCCGCCGGCCGACAGCTTGGAGTAATTATGCAGATGTGCCGGACCATCTCCCAGGACGTTCGGCGCCGGGTACAAGCTCGCGAGCTTGGCGGCTATGGAGTTGATGCGCCCCTGCGGAATGATATTTCCCGGGAACGGATCCCGGATGTAAGTTCCGTTCGGACCCAATCGCGTGGTCGCCGGATCGTAAATGACGACCTGCTTTCCCTGCGAGTTCAACAGGTTCGAAAAGTCCCCGTGCAGTTGTTCCGCGAGCGGCAGCGTCCGGACGTTCGATCCTTCGCTATTCTCCTTCTCGCCTTCGTACGACATCATAAAGAACACCCGATTGCGCCCGTTGAATAGCTTCGGCAGCACGATTGGGCCATCGACCTCGGCGCCCCATGTATTGTTCTGGAACTTCGTCCGGGGAGTGCCCGCCTTGTTCAACGTCCACTCGGCCGCGTCCAGTCTTACGTTTTTGAGAAACTCATACATTTCGCCGTGAATGGCGTTGGTTCCGGATTTCACGACAATGGAAGTAAGGCCGCCTCCCAGACGTCCATACTGCGAATCGTAGAGGTTCGATTGCACCGAAAACTCCTGCGTTGCGCTCAATGAAGGAACCAGCGAAACGCCGCGATCCGACTTCGTGTTGGAAATGCCATCCACCAGCGTTTCGTTTTCCCCAACGCGACCGCCGTTTATGCTAACCCCATTTACGTCGCTGTATGCATAGAGTTCCATGGAGCCCCAGTATGTGCTGGCTTTCGTCACACCGGGCAGGTTGTATTGGAGCGCGTAAAGATTGCGCCCGTTCGTAGGGATATTCTCCAGTACGCGGTTTTCTACCGTCGAGGCGCGCGAGGCGGTTTCGGTCTCCAGCAGAGAAGCTTCCCCGGTGATAGTCACGCGATCCGTGTAAGCGCCGATTTCCAGCGCGATATCCAGATTGATGTGGTCGGATGCTTCTAGCGCAATCCCACGCCGGAAATAAGACTTGAATCCGGAGCTTTCCACCGCCACCGTGTAGTGGCCGGGCAGCAGAAATTGAACAAGGTAGATGCCCGACGAGTTCGAGACTGCATCCGAAACAGTGTTGCGTTCCACGTTGGTGACGATTACCTTCGCGCCCGCAATGGCGGCGCCGGAAGGGTCGGTGACGTGACCGGTGACGCTCGCCCGAAACTCCTGGGCGAAAATCGGGGCAACCAGCAAGGTTGCTCCAAGAAACAACAGCGAACCGCGACGTGGCATACGCAGCCTCCTCGTATCGGTCAGAATCATATCCCAGTCACATTGAGGAATGTCAAACGGCGTCGCAAGCCTGAAGCTCTCACGCTGCGCTATCCTGATGGAAATTTCCTTCATGACCCGAAAAACCTGCTCCCTATCTGTTTTGTTCGTTGTATCTCTCGTCGCGGCGCCGCAAACGGAAACACGCGATCCCGCCCTGTGGTCTGGACTCAAATACCGCTCCATCGGTCCTAACCGTGGCGGGCGTGTCACCACGGTGACCGGGGTTCCCTCCCAGCCCCACACTTTCTACATGGGTTCCACCGGCGGAGGCGTTTGGAAGACTACCGACGCCGGCCATTCCTGGGCCAATATTTCCGACGGCTTCTTCTCCGCCGCTTCCATGGGCGCAATCGACGTCTCGCTTTCGAATCCCGACGTTATCTATGCAGGTACCGGCTCGTCCAAGATCCGCAGCAATGTCTCGATCGGCCGCGGCATCTACAAATCCACCAACGCGGGCAAGACCTGGACCTTCATCGGCCTGCGTGACGCCGGCCAGATTGCCACGATCCGTATCCACCCATCCAATCCCGATATCGTTTATGCCGCCGTGCAGGGCAACCCGTTCGTGCCTGGTAAAGAGCGCGGCGTTTACCGAACCACAGATGGCGGGAAGACATGGAAAAACCTGCTCTTCGTCTCCGACCTCGCCGGCGCCGCCGATCTTGAACTCCAGCCCGGCCACCCCGAAGTTGTCTTCGCCTGCATGTGGCACGCGCAACGCAAGCCCTGGACCATCATCAGCGGCGCTCGCGAAGGCGGCATTTACAAATCAACCGATGGGGGCGATCACTGGGCCAAGCTCGCCGGCGGCCTCCCGAACGACTTGTTCGGCCGCAGTAATGTCGCCCTCTCCGCCTCCAGCCCGAACCGCGTTTACGCTCTCATTGAAGCCAAGCCCGGCTCCGGCCTGTATCGCTCTGAAGACCTGGGCGCTACGTGGACGCTGATCAACAGCTCTGGCTCCCTCATCACGCGGCCGTTCTATTACGACACCCTGGGCGTCGACCCCAACAATTCCGATATCGTCTTCGTCGGCGATGAAGGCTGGTTCAAGAGCACGGACGGCGGCAAGAGCTTCCGCACCCAGCGCGTGCCCCATGGGGACAATCACGACGTCTGGATCAATCCCAGGAATTCCGATTACATGATCCAGGCCAATGACGGCGGAGCAAACGTTTCTCTCGACGGCGGCCGTACCTGGAGCGCTCAAGATACCCAGCCCACGGCGGAGATCTACCAGGTCGCGGTGGATAATCAGTATCCCTATCGCGTCTACGGCGCCCAGCAGGACAACACCACCGTCATGATTCCGAGTCTTCCTCTGGGCAATGGACAAGACTTCCGCGTCGGACCGGGCTGCGAAACCGGGCCCATTATCCCCGCGCCGCAATCTCCCGACATCGTTTACGGCGGCTGCAAGGGTCAGTTCACGCGCATGAACATTACAACTACCTATTAAGAGAATTTCTGGGTGGGCGGGAAGTAGCTCTATGGCATCCCCGGCAGCGACCTCATCTACCGGTTCCAGCGCGTTTCGCCCATGGAAGTGGCTCCGAACGTCCCGAACAAGGTCTACTACGGCTCCCAATACCTGCACCGCACCATGGATGGCG
>JAOAPQ010000841.1 GCA_025462965.1 Bryobacterales bacterium | reverse complement strand
TGATAGTTCAGACTTGATCTGACAAATAACTAAAGTCCAACCGCTCCCGCGTCGCCGGTTGGCGAAATGAACGTTCCTCGCTTGGTCAGCTCATTGGCCACGCGCACCTGCCCGTAAGCCGGCTGCTCCAGCGCCATCTCGAGGACCGCCTGCTCAATGTGCGACTCGACTCGATTCTTACGGAATGCCTCCATCGTGCCCGTCCTCAAAAAATCGTAGTCTGTCGGGCAGCTGGGGCCGCGAAATTCGCGCGATCACAAATTACGGACCACTTGCATCAGACTCCTGATCTTACGCTCCGAGGACGCTTTGCCGCTTTTGAGGTTTTGTATTATGCAGAAGCCGTCGAAGAACGTCAGCACAACATCGGCGATTATGCCCGGGTCCACCTTTAGCCTTTCCGCCTCGATGTTCCTTATCAGCAATCGCGTGAGTTTCTGCCGAGCGCTCGAAATAATTTCCTTCGCTTCGGCTGGCAAACCCGCTAGCTCGCGCATCGAATTCACTGAAAAGCATCCTCGCTGGTCGTCATCACAGCCAAAACCTAGTCTCAGAAACCTCTCAATGTTGCCCCAACCGAGCGGCTGTGGTGTCAGGATTTCCGCGCCACGAGTTTGGACGTAGCGCTCAAGACTGGCAAGAAAGAGGTCCTCCTTATCTTTGAACTCTGAATACAGCCCCGACTTGTTGACGCCGGTCGCCTGTTCCAGGTGCTGAACTGTCGTGTTCGCGAAGCCGTGTTTCCAAAAGACCGGGATGGCGCTGTCCAGCACACCCTCACGATTGAACTTTTTCGGTCGTCCCATGTTCCCGCAACAATCAGGAATTAATCCGATATCTACGGCTAAATCACAGAACAGTAGATGCGTTGATGAACCAAACGGTTCATAATGGTCCTCTTGACGCGACTTCGGCCTCGCGAGGCTGCGCGCAAGGGAATAAGCTATTGATTCCTTTTGCCGGTTTGTGGCCTTCTCGGATCCGAGTTGTGGGTTGGCTCCTAGCCCGAAGTCTCCGAACAGTGGCACCGGTTCACGCCCCTTTGCCACGAAGCACCGGTACGAAAGCTACATAAACAAATCGAGAGCAGCCGGAGAGCAGGAGAGAGCCTTCGCTGGCTCTCGTCGAAATTCGCGATTGTTTCTGGCCGTATCAAAAGCAGAAAACAGGCCTCAGACCCGGTAGCGAACAAGCTTGCTTCATCGGAACAGTTCGCGACCTGTTCCTCGCCCCAGCCTGTGTTCGGGCCGTGTTTACCGCGGCCGATGAAGCGCTCACGTCCGGTCTCTACGATCGTGGGGTCTCACTGGAACAGATATTCTGAGCGATTCTGCTCGGATGCGCCGGTAAGTACCTGTCCATGATCAACGGTCAGACGCGAAGGCGGATTAGCAGTTTGCAGTACTTCGTGCCGCTGGCCGACCGGCGCGTTCCCCATGGGGTCAAGTCCTTGGGCTTTCAGCTGAGTGAACGTCTTGGGGCACCGTGCCGCGGGATGGAGCCTGTCACGGCCGGGGGCCGAGAAGGTCGGCGGCCAGAACATAGTGCTGGGTGGCTCGTTGATGGCCTCAATCGTGTCCTGCTGGAACAAGGCTGTCTCCCTACGCGATCAGGCTGTCCAGGTATTTCATAACCACGGCATACTGAAACGAGACGTGCCGGGTGCGCGTCGCTGAGATCGGCAAGCGCCTCGGGCGCACTGAGCTCCAGCAGGTAGCCTGCGTCACCAAACCCGATACCATTCTCGCCTGTTACCGTCGGCTCATTGCCCGCCAATTCGACGGCTACAACCCTGCGCCTCACCTGGGCGGCTGGCTATTGTCGCGCGGCATCTATTTCCGGGCCGGCGCTGAGCCGCGTTCGTCCACCTTAAGTACGTAGTAAGGAGTGGTCACGTGCGGGTCGGGCATGAACCATCCGCCGTTCTGATCGTTGAGAACTTCGAAGTAGTACATCAGATCCCATTTCGGCGAAATGTCCGCGCCAGGAATCGTCAGAGCGGCGCTAGGCGCGGCTTCCACCATTTTGAATTTTTCCATCTGGTTTATCGGTCGGTAGTACAGGCGTACCCGTTTCGCCTGGGACGCTCCGGAGATGGACAGAGTCAGCTCCAAGGCCTGACCAGGATTCGCAACGAGCGGCGGAGTATGCGCCATCTGAGGACGCGGCAGCAGCGGCGGCGCAGGCGGCGGCCTTACCGGAGCGGGTGCTCCGGATTTGATAACTATTCCCGACACAGACCAGTCGCCGGCGGGCATCGGGATCTCCACGTGCTGACCCTGACTGTGGACCGTTAGATCATTCACGGTGTGGTCGGGATGAAGGACAGAGACTGAGTAGTCACCGGGATGCAGATTGACGGCAAAAGTCTGGGCTCCCCGCCCCTTGATATAGTCGCGAAACAACACGTCGTGCGGCAGGTTGGTGGGATTCTTCGTCGCGGCTCGGACCTCCAGGTAAGGCGTAAGTGGAATCGCGATGGCTTCCCGTGCACCGTCTGTCAGCCAGCCGTAGCCCTTTTGCTCGCTGTAGATTGTCTGCGGATCCACGGGCAGAAAGCGAGGTTCCACATTGTTCTGAAGCACGTAGTTGTCCTGGCGATACGCGCCAAAACCTGGCGGGCTTTTGACTGCTCCTCCAAAATCGAAGGCCGCCTGGAAGCGTCCGAACCGCGCGAGCATCGCTTCTCGATCGGCAACTAGTTCGAGATCGTGCCGCACGTAAGGAAGCTTGTCCTTCCAGTGTCCCGCGTCGTCGGGTCCGAAGCTCATTTGTGACGGATAGAGGCCATCCGTAAGAGCAGCCAGACGCTCCCAGACGTTTAGCGCGCCAGTCAACTCCCGCTTCGCGTCCGCCAGCGTCGCCGCGTCACCGCTACGGTCAAACAATTCAACGTCATAAGCAGCCCGTTGTTTTCGCGCATGGTACCGCGATAGCAGGGCCAGGACGCGCAGGTCAGGCTCCGTTGAGAGCCACTCGCGGTTGCCGCCCTTGATCTTGGGTTTTGCCCGGTTTAGTGCAGCTTCGATTCTGTCCGCGATTCCGTCAAATTCGGCAGATGTTTCGAGCGCGGTCTGTTTGGCCGAGGGATTCCCTTTCAAACGGTCGGTGACTGCTTCGGGAATGGAGGCGACATAGCGCCAGTCGCTCGGCAAAACCTGGCGATAGGCGTCCACCAGACCGCCGGGGTTGATCTCCGGCCAGATATACATGTTGGGATCGGCAAGATGCACAGCGACGATTTCATTGATCACATCGCTGGCGTTCCGATACGCATCCAGAACATCCTGCGCGGCATTTCCAAATCGGGCGCGGAGGTCATCCATCCATACCCGTTCGGAAGCAGCAGGATCGTAACTCAGGCGCCCCCACAAGCGATAGAACAGCCAATAACGTTCAAATTCCCATTTCCAGAAGACGCGCTGGTTTTCTGCGGTGGTGAAGACGCTCCATTTACCGGGAGCGTTGCCGAAGCCTTTCTGCGCGAGTGGTGGATCGATTTCGAAGCCTTCCGATCCGCTCAGGTTGAAGGTAGGGGCGGCGCGGCGCACATAGTCCGGACTTCCCCAGAGCAGCAACCGGTTAGAACCGAGACCCCAAAGCTCCCAATAGAATTTGTAACTTCGCGGCTTTTCAAGAAAATTCAAATAGCTGTAGTTGGGGAAGGTTTCGGCCGGTTGATAAGGGCGTCCTAAGTCCTCGGCCCAGTACTTGGTGGAAAGCCGCACAGGGATACCGATTTCTCCCGCGGCTTTCACCATCCCGCCGGCGACGATCCATCCGCGCAGATCGAGGATGACAGGCCGTCCGGCGTCTTTGATCGCCCGGAAGACATAGTTGCGGTAGAAATCAACCTGCCGGTCTGCGTGAATACCCGATTCGTTGTTGGTTCGCATCTGCACGCTGCTGATGGCCGGACAGAGTTGCAGAATCTTTTTTAGCGCCGCATAGCTGTAGGGACCGATGTTCTGATCGGTGAGGCCGTCCGTCATGGGCTCCATCGGCGGCTTGCGATAGTCCTGAATGTTGTGCTCCCAGATGCCAAGAGTGAAATCGATGCCGTGGTCGACCGCGGATTGGGAGATGTACTGGATCATCTCCAGATTGCGTTTCCTCTGATCCTGCGAAAGATTGCGCGCCTTGATGGCGGGGAACTCCGGGAGGTCGAGCCAAAACGGATAAGGAGGCGCGAGGTAATCCGTCTGATGGGCGAATACCAGGTTAAAACGATTGAAGCGATTATGCGCCAGCATGGCGAAGTACTGGTCCCAGTATTCGCGCGAGTAGTACCAGTCGCGTTCCAGGTCGGCATTATGGACGAAGTAGCGGATACCGCGGATGGCGGTGTTGGGAGCGCCCTTGACGTCGTGAAGGCGGCCATCGCGCCGCACCTGTTCGGCGGCTTCGAAGAGGCCATACATAAGACCACGTTCGTTGCCACCGAGCACCTGGGTACCACGGATCTCGAACCCCTCGGCGATGCCCCCGCTCACGGAAGCGTCGACCTTCAGGTGGAGGCCCTTTTCGCGCATCGCGAGATTTAGATCCGCAAGGGCCCGGTCTTTCGCGGGGCCGGCGAGGCAATTGGATGCGGATGAGAGAATCAGGATTGCAACGGAGGCGCGGCAAAAATCGAAACGTTTCATCTTACGCAAGATGATATGAGAATTAAGCAGTTTAGTAAAGACTACGGCAAATCTAAACGTTTATAATTCTTGGCATGGTGAAGAAGACGGATGCCACAATGCGCGATGTCGCCCGGCTCGCGGGCGTCTCTGTGGCCACCGTCTCGGCGGTCATCAATGGCACCGCGACCGTAAGTGCGCAGCGTGCGCAGAAGGTCCGAGCGGCTGCAGAATCGCTCGATTACCATGCCGACCAGATTGCGCGGAGCCTGAAAACAGGCCGGTCGAATGTGGTGGGAGTGGTCATACCGGATATCACCAATGCATTTTATCCGGAGGTTATCTCGGGAGCCGAGGAAGTCGCTTCCCAAGCCGGTTACTCCCTGATTCTCTGCAACGCCAATGAAGATCCGAGGCAGGAGCAGCGGTTACTAAGCACGCTGTTTTCGCACCGTGTGGATGGCGTATTGGTCGCCTGTTCGGATTCTTCCACAGCTTACGACAGCCTGGTGCGGCGTCGATTTCCCATCGTTTTCTTCGACCGGATTCCGCAGGGATTTCGCGGCAGTGCGGTATCGACGGACAATTTTTCAGGAGGGCTGGAAGCTACCAGACATCTGATCGGGATGAGGCACACGCGTATCGCGATTGTCGCCGGGCGCTCCACTCTTTCCACACACGCCGACCGGTTGGAGGGTTTCCGGAAGGCGATGCAGGAGGCTGGGCTGCCGGTGCGCGACGAAAGCTGCCGGGTGGGCGGATTAACGATTGACAGCGGATATGAGTTCGGTCTGGAACTGTTGCGCCTCCCGGAGCAGCCCACGGCTGTATTCTGCACGAACAACAAGATGTTGCTCGGCTTTTTGCGCGCAGCCAGAGAATTGGGAGTTGCCTGCCCGGAACGCATTAGCGTCGTCGGCTTCGACGACTACGCCTGGACAGAAAATTTCCATCCACAGTTGACCATTGTCGCTCAGCCAACGCGGGAAATCGGCCGCCAGGCTATGACTCTGCTGCTGACGCGGCTTCAGGCGCTCCGTGAAGGATCTCGCAGCCACGACAATCACGTTATCGTTCTTCAGCCCGAACTACGGGTGCGCCAATCAACCGCAGGTCTGCTGTAAATTTCGAAACGTTTCGAATTTGCTTGCTTTCGTTTCTCAGCGGATATAGACTGCGCAACAAGGAGGGTCTCCCGCGTGAGTAGTACTCGCACATTTAGTTATGCGTCGTTTCTGTTGTTTCTCTATTGCTTGCCCGCCAAGCCACAAGCAACCGCCGTTGCCCAAATCTCGGGGATTGTTTCCGACCCGAATGGCGCATCGGTTCCAGCGGCGCAGGTAAAAGCCACTCAAACTGCCACAGGCCAGAACCGCACCGCGACAACCGGGGCCGATGGTTCGTACGTGCTCAACAGTTTGCCTGTCGGGCCGTATGAGTTGGAAATAAGCGTCCAGGGGTTCAAGACCTATTCGCGGAAGGGTATCGTCCTCCAGGTAAATTCGAATCCCGAGATCAACGTCCGACTGGAAATCGGTTCGCTCTCCCAGCAGGTGGAGGTGACAGCGAACGCATCGATGGCGGAGACGCAGAGCAACGCGGTTTCGCAGGTGATCGATCAGAGGCGCGTGGTGGATTTGCCGCTCAACGGCCGGCAACCCACGCAGCTCGTTTTGCTCTCAGGCGCTGCCGTCACCGCGCCGCCTTCCGACTTGGCAAGCAGCAAAAATTATCCGTCCTCGACCACCATTTCAGTAGCTGGCGGGCAGGCGAACGGCACTTACTATCTATTGGACGGCGGCGACCATAACGACGGGTTTGGGGCAATCAATCTTCCACTTCCCTTCCCCGACGTGTTGCAGGAGTTCAGTGTGGAAACCAACGCCATCCCGGCTTCCAACGGAGTGCGGGCCGGGGCCGTGGTAAATACCGTGACAAAATCGGGAAGCAATGAATTGCATGGCAACCTGTTTGAATTCTTGCGAAACGGCGCCACCAATGCGCGGAATTTTTTCGCCGCCGCGCCCGATCCACTGAAGCGCAATCAGTTCGGCGGTACTCTGGGCGGCCCTCTGGTGCGCAACCGGCTCTTCGTCTTTGGAGGTTATCAGGGGACGCGCATCATCACCGCGCCGCCTACCAGCACCGTTTTCGAGCCTACCCAGGCGGCTTTGAACGGAGACTTCTCGACATTGGATTCCGCCGCGTGCGGCACACAGCGGACCCTGACGGACCCGCAGACCCACCAGCCATTCCCGGGAAACCAGATCCCCGTCTCGCGCTTCAGTCCGCAGAGTCTGAAATTTCTGCAGTACGTTCCAGTGAGCAGTAACGCCTGCGGCAAAAGCCTGATCGCCATCCCTAACAACTCAGACGAAGACCAGGTCCTTACGCGCGGCGACTGGATTCACTCCGACCGTCATTCCGTCTTCGGGCGCTACTTCTTTACCGACCTTCGCAACCCGGGTGTTTACGACGGCAAGAACCTGCTACTGACTACGCGAGCAGGCGTTCTGGATCGCGTCCAGGCGCTGGTTTTGGGCGATACCTACAGCATCAGCCCGAGCGCCATCAACAGCGTTCATGTCACCTGGAGCCGCGACCACGTTACCCGCGGACCGGCTGGTAATCTGCCCACTTCAGCGGATCTCGGGATCAGTGTCGCGCCTTCGCCTGGCAACTTTCCGCAATTCGTGGTGAGCAGCAAGTTCAGCACTTTCTGTGGCACCTGCTCGCTGGCCCACATCAACTCCGCCAGTAAACAGTTCGCTGACGACGTGACGCTGATCCGCGGCCGGCACCAGCTCATGTTCGGAGGGGAGTGGATCCGGCGAAGTCTCAACTACCAGGTATCCACGCAGCAGAATCCCGAATTCGACTTCAACGGGCAAGCTACGAACGACCCGCTGGCTGATCTTCTGCTGGGTCTTCCCAGTACTTTCATTCAGGGAAACATCACGCGAGTAAATATGTTGCAGAACTACTTCGCCCTGTACGTCCAGGACAAATTCCGCGTCAACACCCGTGTCAGCGTAAATTTCGGTTTGCGGTGGGAGCCCTACTTTCCGGAGCGCGAGCAGGATGGCCGGGTTTCTCACTTTGACCTGCAAGCTTACGTAGCCGGGCAGCACACCTCCGTTTTCCAGAACGCTCCTCCGGGATTAACCTTCGCCGGAGACCCGGGCTTTCCCGCTGGCGGGACGAACCGTCATCTCGCCAACTTTGCTCCGCGTTTGGGGCTCGTATGGGACTTGAATGGAAGCGGAAAGACGGTGGTGCGATCGGCTTACGGGATACTCTACGATCTGCCTCCGATGCAGTACTTTGACCGTTTCGGATTTGAGCCACCCTGGGCCAGCACCCTGACGATCACCAGCCCGGCGGGCGGTCTGGCAAATCCGTTTCTAGGATACCCGGGAGGCAACCCCTTCCCACAGCCATCACCTCCACCGAAGAGCGCCAACTTCGTGGTTGGCGGCCAGTACGTAAACCTGCCGGCGAATATTCATCCCACCTATATGCAGCAATGGAACTTCAGCGTGCAGCAGCAGGTTGGTTCGGACTGGCTGTTTACGGCGAACTATTTGGGAAACAAATCGACGCATCAGTGGGTGACACAGCAGGCTGACCCGGCCGTATATGTTCCAGGGATCTGCGGCAGCCAGCCATGCTCTACCCTGGCTAACGAGCCAACCCGCAGAATACTGACGCGGATAAATTCTCAAGCAGGAGCCGCTTTCTCCAGCCTGGTTCAGGTGGACGATGGCGCCAGCGCCTCCTATAACGGTCTGCTGCTATCGGCTAACCACCGGTTGAGCCGAAACTTCAGCGTTCTGGCGAACTACACCTGGTCGCACTGCATCAATAACGGTGACGTGCAATCCGAAATCACCGGCGGTTACCAAAATCCCGATGACCGGAATGCCGACCGGGGCAACTGCTATATCGATGTCCATCGTATTTTCAACACCTCTTTCGTTGCCACCAGCCCACGTTTCCAGAACCGAACCGAGCAGACTGTTCTAGGAGATTGGGAACTATCGACGATCATCACTAAGCGCAGTGGTTTCTGGTTTTCGCCGACATCCGGGAAAGATAATTCGCTCACGGGCGTCAACGCGGACCGGCCCGTTGCGGTGGGGGATTCGCACGTACCTGATCCTTCGCTTAGTGCCTGGTTCAACACGAATGCGTTCGTCGCTAACGGGGCTGGACAATTCGGGAACGCGGGCCGCAACTCCCTTCAAGGGCCGGGCGCATTCAACATGGATCTGGCCCTCATGCGGTACTTCGGACTCGGGGAGTCCCGGCGGCTACAGGTGCGAGCGGAAGCATTCAACGTGTTGAACCATGCGACCTTCAACAACCCCCGCGCGTCTTTGACTGATGCAAACTTCGGCCGCGTTCTTTCGGCAAACGATCCGCGAATTTTCCAGTTCGCGATGAAACTGACTTTTTGATGTAACGCCACGCGCACTAAAAGGGCGTCAACGCCGCTCAGCTGGAGCACAGCCTTCAGGACGCGCTTTCGGCTGAGGAAAAACTAATGGTTCTTCTCGACCTTGTCGACGGCTCGATAGATACACCCATTCACCCTTCGCCTTACGTATGTCTCGTCGCGTCTCTACAATTCGCCGAGAAACCCGGCTTAGCGGTTCCACATCTTTTCGAAGCCCAGGGAGTGTGCTGCACCCACCTTAGGATTGTCGTGTGCTCCAGCCCAACGCCACGCTCCGCCAGATCGCGAGAGCTCAGGTTGAAACTCAGATACCAACGCCCTCATAGCACCACGATCTCCCGGTCAAAGCTTTCGGGACGGACTAGCCGCACGGCAACGAATACAACTGCCCAGCTATCTTCGGTTATTTCCAGCCGGGGAACTTAAAGCTCGCGGTATGCGCGCTTCAGTTGAAGTGCCGTTGGTTTTCTGGAACTCGTTCGTGTACCAGAAACTGCAGTCCTCCACCGGGTCCACTGTCATTGCGCTGTAATTACCTGTCGTCCGGAAATGAAGGAGATCTGGCTAAGCCGATTATTTTCTGCCATTCCGTTACGCGGCGGTCAATCTCAAGCTGCGTCTCGAGTCCCGGAAACCGCGGACAGAGCTTCTGGTTCGAAATACTTCGGGATCAATTGCAGTAGCAACTCATCAGTTGGGGGGATCGCTGTCGACAGCTTTAGGATGCACAGGTTACTCGTAGAAAGAGCACTGGCGCTGGACGGAGTGACAACACAAGCGGCCCATTGAATGGACAAATGATCAGCGTAACCCCATATGGTTCGCGGTACACCATTCCCTTATGCCTGATATGGTGAGGAACTTGGGGATAGGAGCTTCGACGGGCCTTGAGTTGAGACTTCGTGAATTCAATTGTTGCGAGTGAGGCCGCAACTTCGAAGATGTTCTCCTGGAGCGCGGTTTTAAAGTCTCTTCTCGATGCCTCGGGAAAGGCGATCGAGCTGATCGATTCTCCACTCATACGTTTTCGTGATGTCCATGGCAAAGTACGCGCTTTGTCTATCGAACAAATCTTGAACAGAAATCTCTGCCGTCTTGCCCTGGGTGGACGGTGTTTTCCAATTCGCTCCGGTTTTGAAGACATACACATCTCCCTTCTTTCTGCGACTCTATTGGTATTGATCCTCGAAGACTGTTCGTGCGCCCGCGCCATCATCCGACTCCGTCCTTTGTCACGAGCACCATGCGGAACCGTGCTTTGCCTTGGATCATGCGAGCGTAAGCATCAGCAGCCTGTTCGAGTGGCGCTGTCTCGATCATCGGGCGGATATTCTGTAAGACGCTGAAAGCAAGGGTGTCCTCGTTATCAATCGGCGTGCCGGTCAGGCTGCCGTAGATCGAGCGCCCTCCAAAGACGAGCGGGAACGCACTCAATCGCATCTGGTCCGGCGGTACACCTACCACGATGAGCTTCCCGCGGACTGCAAGACCGGATACAAGTGGCCCCATGGCATCGCCACTGGGGGCTGTTGCAAGAATCGCTCTGGCCCCGCCCATACCCTGTAGTACGGTTGCGGCGTCGTCGGCAGCAGTATCGATGTAGACGTGCGCGCCTAAATCCTTCGCAAGCTTTTCCTTGTCACCACCGCGTCCGATCGCGACGGTGTGGAATCCCATGTGCCGCGCGAACTGGATACCAAGATGGCCAAGGCCACCAACACCTTGTACAGCCACTAAATCGCCGCCTCGCAGTCCAGCATTCCGAAGGGCGTTATAAGTGGTAAGTCCCGCGCAGAGGAGTGGAGCGGCTTCAACGGACGTGAGTTCATCCGGGATGGCCGAAATCCCTCGCGCTTCGGCGATCATCACCTCCGCGTATCCCCCATCCACGGTTACTCCTGGTACGACCGGGTTTTGGCAATTCACTCGGTCTTCGCGTCTGCAGGGTTCGCACACACCGTCTTCGCCGCCGAAGAAGCCGACCCCGACCCGTTGTCCGATTTTCCATCTGGATACTCCGCTGCCTAAGGCTTCGATGCGGCCAACGACTTCGTGCCCAGGAACGCGCGGCAGGTTCAAACCCGGGAAGTCGCCGGTGACTGTGGCCGAATCGGTGTGACAGATTCCACATGCTTCTACTCGAATCCGGACCTGACCCGCTCCGGGCTCCGAGACTTGTCGTTCGACTACTCGAAGCACGCCCGGTGCGGAAACTTCCACTGCTTTGTATGTGTTGTTCATTTGTGTATGCCTTTCCTCTGCATTTCATTCCCTCTAAAACGATAGGCCCTTCATTTTGCGATCGAGGAACTCGGACACATGACTGGTGAATGCGCCAGCGTGCTGAAACAATGCTCCGTGACCAGAGTCGGGGTAGATGATGAGCTGCGCATTGGGAAGATGCTCGCCGAGAGTGAACGAATTGACGTAGGAATCATTGTGTCGTTATTCCCATTGGTGACAAGTACCGGCTGCGTGATCTTCTTCAAATCAGCGTAGGGCTCGCCTCCGGACTTCGCCCAGGCACCCATCGCTGCGAGCTGGGCTCCAGCTGCCTCCGCAGTGGTTGGAGTGTCCTTATCTTCTGTCCGCCATGCAAGCTGTTGCACAAACCGGCGCCCAGCCGATTGGCTCGTTTCCGTGGTTGCGAAAAACAGCTTGACCAGCTTTTCACTCATTGCCATTTTCTGATCCACGAAGACTTCCAAAAGCTCCGGTCGGTCCATGGCGACGCCAACGCCACCCTCAGGGCCCGTACCAGTAAGAATAATCCTTCGCAAGAGCGCAGGCCGTTTTAAAGCCATCACCTGAGCCACCATACCGCCCAGTGAGAACCACAGTACATCCACCCGAGTCAACCCGAGCAAGTCAAGAAACGTCATGGCATGATCCGCCATGCCCGAAACGGTCTCTGGACCTTTCCGCTGGATCGCCCGATGCCGGCGCTCTCGAACAGGATGATCGACCGACCTAGGGCGAGAGTGTCGGTGACGGCAGGATCCCAGTTGTCGAGGGTGCCGGTGAAATGCTGAAGGAACAACAGGGGAGTCCCGGGACCTGAGCCAAACCGCCGATA
>JAOAPQ010000373.1 GCA_025462965.1 Bryobacterales bacterium | reverse complement strand
TTGGGGGCAAAGACACCATCGAAGGCTTCACCGAAAATCTCCGCGGCATGTCGCCCGGGGAAGAGAAGGACTTCGACGTCACCTACCCGGAGGAGTACGGCCAATCCAAACTGGCGGGCAGGACCATTCGGTTCCATTGCATGGTGAAAGGGGTTCGCCGCAAGGAACTGCCTGAACTGAACGATGAATTCGCGCAGGATCTGGGCGATTACCGCACCGTGGACGAGTTGCGGGAAGCTGTTCGAAAGGGGATTTTCGCTCAGCGTCAGCAGGAAGCGCAACGGGACGCCAAGGACAAGCTGGTGGAAACCATGGTCGATGAGAACGAATTCCCGGTGCCCGAAGCGTTCGTCGACCGGCAGATTCGCAATCGTGTCGAGCAGAGCTTGCGCGGTTTGGCCGAACAAGGAATTGACCCGAAAACGCTAAAGCTCGATTGGGAGAAGGTGAAGGAAGGCCAACGCGATCGCGCGGTCAGGGAGGTGAAGGCCTCCTTGCTGCTCGGAAAGGTCTCCGAGCGGGAGGACATCGGCGCAACGAAAGCCGAGGTGGATCGCGAAGTGGAGCTCTTGGCGCGTCAACGGCGTGAGCCGGTTCTGGCGCTCCGGCCGAAGCTGGAAGAGGACGGGACGGTGGGCCGGATCGCCTCCCATATCCAGACTGAGAAAACTTTGCAGTTCCTGTTCGACCATGCGGAAAAAGTGGCGGAAGCGGAAAAGCCGGTTGAGGCGGAACAGCCCGCGCCGGCTAACTAACGTTGATTAAGGGTCATCTTCGCGTCATAATAGGAGTGAGCTGGGGCTTTGAAACACCATGCATAAACGAATCTGCTCCGCGGGTGGCCGGGTGAGCAGAGGGGTGAGCAAGCGGGTAATGGGCGCAAGGCCATTTCTCAGCCATGTTCGCCCGAACCCTCCCGCAGCACATACTGAAGGAGATACTGCGTGAAGCGCGCCGGATCGGATGATACTTTGCGCTGTTCTTTTTGTCATAAGAGCCAGGACGTCGTCGGAAAGCTGATTTCTTCTCCTAGCGACTATCCGAGGGCTTACATCTGCGATGAATGCATCGCGGTCTGCAATTCAATCCTCGAAGACGACAAGACCGATCAGCCTTCGGCTGGTCCTCAGAAGCTGCCGAAGCCTTTGGAGGTGAAGGAGTTTCTGGATCAGTATGTGATCGGCCAGGATCCCGTCAAGAAGAAATTGGCAGTCGCGGTTTACAACCACTGCAAACGCATCCACATGAACAAGATGCGAAACTCCGAGGTGGAGCTTTCGAAATCCAACATCATGTTGATCGGCCCGACAGGCACGGGCAAAACGTTGATGGCCCAGACTTTAGCGCGGATCCTCGACGTTCCGTTCGCAATCGTCGATGCCACGACACTCACGGAAGCCGGTTACGTTGGCGAGGACGTCGAGAACATTATTCTGAAACTATTGCAGGCCGCGGATGGCGACGTGCAGAAGTGTCAGCAAGGCATCATCTATATCGACGAAATCGATAAGATCTGCCGCAAGGACGAGAATCCGTCCATCACCCGGGATGTTTCGGGCGAGGGCGTCCAGCAGGCGTTGTTGAAGATCCTCGAGGGCACGATTGCCAATGTTCCCCCGCAAGGCGGCCGCAAGCACCCACATCAGGAGTTCACCCCCGTCGATACCTCGAACATCCTGTTCATCTGCGGCGGAGCGTTCGTAGGTCTCGAAAAGGTTATCGCGCGGCGGATCGGCAAAAAGTCCATGGGCTTCCTGAACGAGGAGCAGGGGACCGCAACACATCGGCCATCGAGCACGATCGGGATCAGCGGACATCGCGATTTGGATCTTCTTCAGCACCTGCAGCCAATCGATTTGATGAAGTTCGGGTTCATCCCTGAGTTCATCGGCCGGCTGCCGGTGATCGCGACGCTGGAGGACCTGGACAAGCAGGCCCTGGTTCAAATCCTGACCAAGCCGAAGAATGCGATCATCAAGCAGTATCAGAAGTTGTTTGAATTTGAAAACGTCCGTCTGAAGTTCGCGGACGAAGCGCTCGACGCCATCGCCATGCTTGCCATGGAGCGCAAGGTTGGGGCTCGCGGCCTCCGGATGATACTCGAAGATCTCATGTTAGACTTGATGTACTACCTTCCTTCCTACAAGAAAGTGCGCGAATTTCTGGTAACCAGAGAAATGGTGCTTTCCCAGAAAATCAGCTTGACCTTGTTGGAAAAGGCGGGCTAGCGGCCGGGCGATCGCGCTCTTTGCATCTGAACTCCCTCTCGTTACTTGAAAACCCATGCTTACCTCTAAAGAAAAATCCGACACAAAACGCTTGCCGATGATGCCCATCCGCGACGTCGTCATTTTTCCGTACATGATGACGCCGTTCGTGGTGGGGCGCGAATCCAGTGTGCGCGCGCTTGAAGAAGCGATGGCCGGCGGCAAACAGATCTTTCTTGCCACCCAGCATGACGCTTCGATCGACGAACCATCGCCGAATGAAATCTACACCATCGGAACGGTAGTCAACATCGTCCAGAGTCTGAAGCTGCCGGATGGCAATATCAAGGTTCTTGTGGAAGGTGTCGAACGGGCGAAGGTCGTCTCCGTTACCGACGATGAAGGATTTTTCCGCGCGGCCGTGCGCACATTCAATTACAAGATTGAGCCCGGACCGCAGTTGGAAGCTCTTGTCGGACGCGTAACCACGCTGTTCGAGCAGTACGTTAAGCTCAGCCAGAACCTGAACTACGAGACGATGATCGCGGCGATCCGCGTCGACGATCCGGGCAAGCTTTCGGACACCGTCGGCGCTAATCTTCAGCTCACCATCGAAGAGAAGCAGGAGCTGCTCGAGATTTTCGATCCCATCGACCGGCTCACCCGTGTCGCCGAGATGCTCGATATCGAGATCGAAAAGCTGAACGTGGATCGCACTATCCAGGGGCGCGTGAAGCGCCAAATGGAGAAGGCGCAGAAAGAGTACTATCTCAACGAAAAAATCAAGGCCATTCAAAAGGAGCTTGGCCGCGGCGAGAAGAGCGAGATCGATGAGCTGAAGAAACGCATCGAAACCGCCGGAATGACGAAGGACGCGCTCGACAAGGCCATGACTGAGCTGAAGCGGCTGGAAAACATGCCGCCGATGTCTGCCGAATCGACCGTGTCGCGTAACTACCTCGATTGGCTGCTCGCGGTGCCGTGGAAGAAAAAGTCCAAGGAAATCCGTGACCTGAAGTTTGCCGAACAGGTGCTCGAGAGCGACCACTACGGGCTCGAGAAGATCAAAGACCGCATCCTGGAGTTTCTGGCAGTGCGGCGGTTGGTAAAGAATCCGAAGGGCTCGATCCTGTGTTTCGTTGGCCCTCCTGGCGTGGGCAAGACTTCACTCGGCATGTCGGTCGCGAAGGCGACCGGGCGCAAATTCGTCCGGATGTCGCTCGGGGGCGTGCGGGACGAAGCGGAAGTTCGGGGCCACCGACGGACATACATCGGCGCGTTGCCGGGCCAGGTAATCCAGATGATGAAGAAGGCGGGAACCAAGAACCCGGTCTTCATGCTGGACGAAATCGACAAGATGGCGATGGATTTCCGCGGCGACCCTTCATCGGCGCTGTTGGAAGTGCTCGATCCGGAGCAGAACTTCATGTTCGTGGATCACTACCTCGACGTGGAATACGACCTGAGCCAGGTCTTCTTCATTGCGACGGCGAATGTGCTCCACACCATTCCTGCGGCATTGCAGGATCGCATGGAAGTCATTCGGCTTTCCGGCTACACGGAACTCGAGAAGCAGGAGATTGCCCGGCGGTTCCTGGTCCGGAAGCAATTGGAGCAGACGGGGCTTACCGAGAAAGACATCCAGTTCAAGGACGACGGCATCTCGGGCCTTATTCAGTACTACACGCGCGAGGCAGGCGTTCGCAACCTGGAACGCGAGGTGGGCAATGTTTGCCGCAAGGTAGCGCGTAAGTTCGTTACCGCGCAGGCTACCAAGGAGAAGGTTCCGGGTCCGGTTATTATCGATGGGGACAAGCTCACCGAACTGCTAGGACCGGCCAGGTTCCGGGATCTGCAAGCCGAGAAGAAAAACGAGATCGGCATGGCCACCGGGCTCGCATGGACCGAGGTTGGGGGGCAGATCCTCACGACGGAAGCGACCCTCATGGAAGGCAAGGGTAAGCTCACGATCACCGGCAAGCTCGGTGACGTAATGCAGGAATCCGCGCAGGCGGCCATGAGCTACGTACGGTCCCGGGCGCACCAGATGGGTCTTCCGCGTGATTTCTACCGAAATCTCGACATTCACCTTCACGTGCCGGAAGGTGCGATTCCGAAAGACGGTCCTTCGGCAGGGATTACCATGGCGACCACGATTTGCAGCGCGTTGACCAGCATTCCGGTTCGCGCGGATGTGGCAATGACCGGCGAAATCACACTGCGTGGGAAAGTCTTACCGATCGGCGGACTGAAAGAGAAACTCCTCGCGGCACACCGGCATGGGATCAATGAAGCGATCATGCCGAAGGACAATGAGAAGGATCTGCCGGATATTCCGGAAAACATCCGGAACGTGATGAAGTTGCACTTCGTAGACAATATGGACGAAGTGTTGAAAATCGCGCTGGAGCGCGAGTTAATTGCTTTACCTCATCCGGCGCCTACGGCGATGGATTTTATGACGTCCGTGGAAGAAAAACGGGCTCATTGAAACAGAGCTTCATCGCGGGAGACGGAGGGATGCGGCAAGTCGTATCCCTTTTGTTGTAGAATCTTGGAAGCGGAGTTTGTAGTTAGCGCCAATAATCCGGAGCAGTTTCCGGCCGACGGGCTCTCCGAAGTCGCATTTCTTGGCCGAAGTAACGTCGGCAAATCCAGCCTGCTCAATGCACTCATCGGCCAAAGAAGATTGGCGTTTACCAGCAGCACGCCGGGGCGGACGCAGACTATCAATTTCTACCGCGTCGAAAGACGCTCTTATTTCGTCGATTTGCCCGGTTACGGTTATGCCCGGGTGCCGAGGGGTTTTCAAGCGCAGTGGAAAGAGCTGATCGAATCGTATCTACGGGAGCGGGCGACGCTTCAGCTCTGCTTCCTGGTGCTGGATGCCCGGCGCGGCTGGATGGAAAAGGATCTTTTACTGAAGGGCTGGTTGGAAGAGCAGAACCGGCCATATCTGGTCATCGTGACCAAAATGGATAAATTGAATCAAGCAGAACAACAGCGTGGTTTGGCCGCAATTCGAAAGATTGCGCCGGACCCGCTGCCGTTCTCGGCCGTGACAGGCCGAGGAATGAGGGAAATTTGGCAAGCGATAACGAAAACACACCGCAAGTGACAGCCCCGCCTCAAGAAAAGACCGCTGTCCAGGAGAAGACGGCGCAACCCGCCCGCGAAACACCCAGTCCCGCCAGGGATGGTGCCGCAAAGGAAACGGCTACACAGCCATCCCCGCAGACGTCTCCCCACGGGGAGCGAGCGGGTGAAAAACCCGTAGACACGCGCGCTTCGGACGCCCGCAACGCCGAACTGACCGGAGCCGCGCAAGGTGGAACTCAGCCCGTTGCGGCGCCCACCGGTGGAGGAATGGCGCATCAGGCGCACCAGCGCGGCCGTAAGAACCAGGTCGCAAAGAACGGTTCCCCGACGCTCGATCTGGTCGCGCTAAAGGACATGAACATCCAGAAGCTCAACCAGGTCGCGAAAGACCTGCAGGTAGCGGGAGCGGCCGGCCTGCGCAAGCAGGAGTTGATCTTCAAGATTTTGCAGACACAGGCGGAAAAGAGCGGGCTAATCTTTTCCGAAGGCGTACTCGAGTGCCTGCCGGACGGCTTCGGCTTCCTGCGCGCCCCTGAGTATAACTACCTGCCGGGGCCGGACGACGTCTATGTCTCGCCTTCGCAGATTCGCCGTTTCGATTTGCGCACGGGCGACACCATCTCGGGCCAGATCCGTCCGCCTAAAGAAGGCGAACGTTATTTCGCGCTCATCAAGGTCGATGCGATCAACTTCGAACCGCCGGAGGAAGCGCGCAACAAGATATTTTTCGACAACCTGACCCCGCTCTATCCGAACGAGCGGCTTAAGCTTGAAACCACGCGCGAAAACTTCTCGGGCCGGGTAATGGATTTGCTGACGCCCATTGGCAAGGGCCAGCGCGGGTTAATCGTTGCGCCTCCGCGTACCGGCAAGACGATGCTCCTCCAGAACATCGCGAACTCGATCACCTTCAATCATCCGGAAGTCACGTTGATCGTGCTGTTAATCGACGAGCGGCCGGAAGAAGTCACGGACATGCAGCGATCAGTGCGCGGTGAGGTCATCGCGTCCACATTTGACGAGCCCGCGACCCGCCACGTGCAGGTCGCCGAGATGGTAATAGAAAAGGCCAAGCGCCTCATCGAGCATAAGAAGGATGTAGTCATTCTTCTGGACTCCATCACTCGTCTGGCGCGCGCCTACAACACCATCGTGCCTCCGTCCGGAAAGGTACTCTCGGGCGGCGTGGATTCCAACGCTCTGCAGCGTCCGAAGCGGTTTTTTGGCGCTGCGCGCAACATTGAGGAAGGCGGTTCCTTGACCATCATTGCGACCGCGCTGATCGATACTGGTAGCCGCATGGACGACGTTATTTTCGAAGAGTTCAAGGGTACCGGCAACATGGAAATCCACCTTGAGCGCAAGCTGGTTGATAAGCGCGTCTTCCCGGCGATCGACATCAACAAGAGCGGAACTCGAAAAGAAGAACTGCTCATGCCTCGCGAGGAATTGAACCGGGTATGGATTCTTCGCAAGGTTTTGAACCCGCTCAGTCCGGTCGAGACCATGGAACTGCTCCTTGATAAGCTCGGCAAGACCAAGGCAAACGCCGACTTCCTCAATTCCATGGCAGGCTAGTAGACCACCGCCTCCGCCATGGGGGCGGGCGCGGGGACACTTTGCGTCTGGCGCGCAAGGTGGTGCGCCTGCTTCATTCTGTACATTCGCTGGTCCGCGTGGGCCAACAGAAGTGCCGCATCCGTACCGTCACGTGGGTAAATGGCTTGTCCGGCACTCAGGCCGAGGATTCGGCATCCGCATTCCAGGACGCTCGTTTCGGCTACTGCAGCGCCTAGCTGCTCAATTTTCTTGTCCACCTCGTCTTCAGACATGCCGGGCAGTACCAGGACGAACTCATCGCCCCCGATGCGCGCAACATAATCCGATTCGCGGCAGCTCTCGCGTAGGCGCTCGCTCACGCGCTGCAGCACGTGGTTGCCGCGGAAATGTCCGAACTGGTCGTTCACATTCTTGAAACCGTCCAGGTCGACAAGCAGCACGGCAAGCGTAGCGCCATTCTCTTCCGCACGCTTCACTTCGCCCTCGAGATGCACAAAAAGCGATTTCGCGTTTGCCAGTCCGGTTAGGTCATCGGTCGCGGCCGAAGCGGCCGTTTGCTGATGTTTCAGCGCGTTAGCGAGGGTTAGTCCCGCCTTCGGGCTAATGCCAAGGAGGATGCGCAGATGGTCATTCGTGAACGCGTTCACCCCCGTACTGTAGAGGGTCAGAGCTCCGATTACGTCTCCGTCGGCTTCGAGAGGAATTGAGATTGCGGACCGCAACGATCCCCCCTGTTTTGCCTCCGGATAGCCGGGCTCGACAGCTGGGTTCCCATTGACGATTGGCTTCCGGTTCTCGACGACCCAGCCGGTCAGGCCCTCGCCGACGAGGATCTCGTGGCGGTTGAACCAGCGCGTGTCCTCTCCGGTGACGTATGTAGGAAATAGCCGTTTGCCGTCGCGGACGAAGATCGCGGCCATGTCGTGGGGAACCATTCGCTTCAGGCGAACAGTCAGGAGCGAGAGCGTTTCATCGACGCTCAGAGAACTGCCGAGCTCCTCAATGACCTTGATGAGCGACTGAAACTCCCTGCGTGCAGCCGCGATCGAAACCACGAAGTCAATCGGCATAGTGCTGGGAAGAGAAGCCCGGGATTCCGCATAGCCGGATCCCGGCCCCTCGCCGGCGGCGAATACCACGTTTTTCGAAAGCTTGGGCTCGCCGGAACTGGGAATGGAGGTAGCCATGCGCTCGAGTTCCAGATACCTGCGCTGCAGGATGTTCACGATTTTAGGATCGAAGCTGATCCCCGATTCCGCCGCAACAACCGCCATGGCCTTGTCGAGAGGCAAGGCGCGGCGATACTGCCGGTCGGAAGCGAGGGCGTCGAGGCAATCCACCGCCGCGAGGATGCGTGCGCCGATCGGAATTTCCTCGCCTTGCAATCCATCGGGATAGCCCTTTCCATTCCATTTCTCGTGATGCGAACGCACAATCGGCACGACCGGGTACGGGAACCGCACGCGTTCTAGAATCTCGGCGCCCACCACCGGGTGTACCTTCATTTTTTCAAACTCCTCCGGCGTCAGTTTGCCGGGCTTCGAAATGATGTATTCCGGGACGGCCAACTTCCCGATATCGTGCAGTAGAGCGGCGGCCTGAATGGCCTGCATCTCGGCCTCGGCTAAATTCAATTCCTTGCTGATCTCGGTTGCATAGACCTTCACTCGCAGCAGATGGCTGTGGGTCGTTTCGTCCTTGGCGTCGATGGCCAGGGCGAGCGCTTCGATTGTGCGCCAGTGCAGATCTCCCATTTGCTGAGCGTGCTTGCGGGCCCCCTCGAGCCGGTCGAGGTGAAGGGAATAAGAGCGATAGACAAAGTAAATGATGGGAATTGTAAGTACTGCGGCCTCCCAACCCAGGTATCGATTCTCCATGTGAAACACGGCCGCGACTCCTGCGCCCACCAGGTGGTGCGAAGCGGTCCAGAGGAATCCCTCGTGCCAGACGCGCCAGAGCCTCTTCTTCTCCGCGAGGGCGATGACAGCGGCGACCGATACGGTGTTGACCAGAAATAGAGTTACCGACGCGAAAAACAGAAGCATGGGAATGCTTCCGTTGACGGATCGGATCCAGGACGAATGATACACGCAGTAGCAGCAAAATGTCGAAAT
>JAOAPQ010000803.1 GCA_025462965.1 Bryobacterales bacterium | reverse complement strand
GTAAAGGTCGGCCTCCTGGAAGCCGAATGGGTTTTCACCGGCGGCCGCCGTTTTACGGAGCCGTTTTTTGAAGATACGGTGCGCGCATTCCTGCGTCATCCCTTCGCGGCTCTTTTCCGCGTTGCGGCTCCACTGCCACCGGCAAACCCCGCCGTGCGCCCAGCCGGGTTCATCTTCCATATGTCCCGTTGCGGATCGACTCTTGTCTCGCGGATGGTGGCCTCTCTGCCGCGGGTGCATATTATATCCGAAGCGCCACCCATCGACGATGTATTACAGGCTCCGCTTCCGCACGAAGAAAAAATGGAAGCGGTCCGCCGGATCGTGCACGCGCTCGGCCAGGAAACCGATTACTTCGTGAAGTTCGATGCATGGCACATCCATAGTCTTGCTCTGATCCGCGAAGCCTTCCCTGACACGCCATGGATCTTCGTCTACCGCGATCCGATTGAAGTGCTCGTCTCCCATCTGCGGATTCCTGGAAGACAAACCATCGCGGGTGCGATGGATCCGGCCATCCTTGGCCTCACGGAGAAGGAAGCGGCCGAACTCACAAGAACACAGTGGTGTGCGCGGGTTCTCGCCAATTTCTGCCACCGGGCCCTCGAATTCCGCGAGGATCCGAATGGCTTGTTCATCAACTACCGCGAATTGCCCGAGGCGGTCACTGGATCGATCGCCGGACACTTCAAGCTTTCGCTCCAACCGGGCGATGAGAGCCTCATGCGTGATGCCGCCCGGCTGGATGCGAAGAATCCCTCGTTCCCGTTTGAATCGGATACCCAGAAAAAACAGGAAACCGGAAAGCAGTTGCAGCTGGATGCCGCCGTCATCGCCCTCAACGCCTTGTACCGGGAGTTGGAGCATTCCTGCGCTACGGCGTGATAGTAATGTAATTCTCTACCTTCGTCACCCCAGGCGCCGACCAGGCGGCACGCTCGGCTTCCTCCTTCTCGGCCCACGATCGCACGCTGCCATAAAGCTTCACCGTGCTGCCGTCCACTTCAACTGTTACCCGCCTCGCGTCGATTTCGGCGCTGCGGCGCAACGCTTCTTCAATCTTCTTCTGTACGTCCGTTGGAGTAACCGAGGGTTTCACAACGATGTTGTTCGTAACGCCTATGACTCCTTTCAGCTTTTTCACCGCGGATTCGGCGAGACTCTTTTGATACTGCCAATCCACCGTGCCTTCGAGCGTCACCCATCCGTTCTTTACAGTGACTTTGATCTTATCGGCCGGCAGGAAAACGTGACTCTCCAGCTCATGAACGGCGTCCCGCGCAATCTCCGGGTCCGTCCGGGTGGAGGTCAATTTAACCTCAAGGTCGTTCGCCACGCCTCGTACGCCGTAAACGCGCTTGGCCGCCTGTTCGGCCGCATCTTTCTCCGCGTAGCTGGAAACGAAACCGGTAAGCGTCACCACGCCATCCTTTACGGCCACGCCAATATCGCTTGAGGTTATTTTTGGATCCCATTTGAGCTCGAAAGTCACATCCTCGCGGATTGCGCTATCGCTCCTGGTCTTTACGTCCGCTAACGCTGCCATATAGATATCTCCTTCTGAGAAATTGCGCTGTCCTGCACGCGTGTTCGGTGCAGTTGCCGTGCCACCGATACTTCGTCTCGCCTGCCGCCGTTTATGAACGCTTTACCGGCAGACGCGTCGACTATTTGGAAGAAATCCGTCTATCGGTAGACTTGCTTTCGTTCGCCCTTCCCTTGCGAGTCCTGCGAATCCGCGAGTATCAGCTGGCCTGTGACCTGCACGTCAGTGAGTTCATGTCGTTCGCCATGTGTACCAACCGCAGCTCTGTAACCGTTGGTTTGCTCACGCTCCTGGCGAGTGCGGCGGCCGCTCCGGATCGCCTGCAGATCCCCAATCGCCCGGCTAGTCCTGTGTTCAAAGGCCAGCAAGGAAAACAACGACCGGAGATTCACTTCGACCCGTCCACCGGCGAGGTTACGATCAAGCTGCTCGTCCAAGACCCAAACGGCTACTTCATCCCCAATATCCGGCGTGAAAACTTCGCGGTCTTCGATAACGGCGTGAAGCAGAACGACGTTACAGTCGACGTGGAACATGCTTCCGTATCTCTCGGCCTGCTCATGGAATACGGCGGCCGATACCAGACGGTGAATCAGGCACTGAGCGACGAGGTCTCTCGGGCGGGCCACCAGTTACTGACCGAGCTCAAAGACGACGACCAGCTTGCCATCTGGCGGTTCGCGGACAAAGTAGAACGACTCACGCCCCTGTCCCGCGATCACTCCGCGCTTGAGAAGCTCGTCTATTCTACGGAGCCCCCCAAGGTCTCCGAGACGAACCTCTACGACGCCGTGATCGCGGTTGTCGGCGAGATGCAGCCGGTAGCCGGGCGTAAGGGGATCATCCTTATCGCTTCCGGGCTGGATACGTTCAGCAAGGCCACTTATGAAGATGCCTTGCAGGCGGCGCGGAATTCCACCGCTCCGATCTACGCCATTGGTCTGGCGCGGGTACTGCGGGATTCCGTACTCCTCCATGCGTCCAGTGGTCCGGCCGCGCGGCTGGATTGGAACCGCGCCGATGCGAACCTTGGCGAAATTGCCCGAGCTTCCGGAGGACGCTTCTATTCCCCGGAGATCACGGTCGACATGACGCCGGTATACGACGACATCATGGAAAATCTCCGGGTGCGGTATGTGCTTAAGTACAAACTCTCTACCGCGTCCGGACTGGACGCATCCCACACGGTGCGCGTGGAACTGGTCGATCCAAAGACAGGCGGACCGTTGCAGATTACGGACGCGAACGGTCGGGCCATTCGGGCCAAGGTGATTGCGCAGGAAACGTACGTTCCGGCCAAGGCCAGATAGCAAGCCCCTTAACAATCCCGGTAAGAATCTTCCTTTTTCGCGTATCATAGTGTCACAAAAGTTAACCCTGGACCACTACACCTGGAGGAACGACCTATGAACGTGCGCGCACTTGCCCTGTCTTTCGCTGTTGCTTCATCGCTTTGTTTCGCGGCCGGCCCGGGGAATCCGCTGGTAACAGCGATTCGTAGCGACGACCTGCCCACGATCAAGCGTCTCGCCGCGAAGCCGGGCGAAGTGAATGCCACCGGCGACCGGGAAACCACACCGCTCCTCTACGCCAGCGCGTACGGCAGCGTCGAGGCGATCAAAATCCTGCTCGCTGCCGGAGCCGATGCCAACGCGAAGAACGCCTTCGGCGCGACTCCGCTCATGTGGTGCGTCACCGAGCCGGCGAAGGTAAGGCTTCTGCTGGATCACGGCGCGGCCGTGAACGTGAAATCAAAAACCGGCCGCACGCCGCTCATCCTGGCGGCGCTGCATAACGGTTCAGACGACGTGGTCGATATGCTCCTGGCCAAGGGAGCGGACACGAAAGCCGTCGATCAGAAAGACGGCATGACTTTCCTTCTCGCGGCCGCCGCCGGAATGAATCCACGCGAGGTGCGAATCGCGATCGAGCGGGGCACGGACGTAAACCAGAAGGACGTCGGCGGGTTCACGGCCCTCATGAACGCCGCGAGCAACGGCGATGTCGAATCGGTCAAATTCCTGTTGGCGAAAGGTGCGGATGTAAACATCGTCTCCGGCCCCGGATTGGCGACGGTGAAAAACGGACCCATCACGCTGGGCAACTTCACCGCGCTGATGCTCGCCTCCTCATACGGCCCGCCGGAGATCGTGGAACGGCTTCTTCGCGCCGGCGCGAAGGTGGATCCAAAGGACATTCGCGGCATGACGGCGCTGCATTATGCGGTCTCGACGGAAGCGCAGCATCCCGAGATTGTGCGCCTGCTCCTGAAGGCCGGCGCGGATCCGGCGGCTAAGATGCTCAATGGCGAATCCTCGTCGGATTGGGCGGCGAAGTTTTCCATGCCGAAAGTAATCCAGCTCCTTCCCGCGTCCGCGCGCGGCCCCGAGTCTGCGAAGGCGTCGGCCCAGGATGGAGGTGCTGCCGGCGTTTCGGCGCGAGCGGCGGCCGAGCGCAGCCTGCGTCTGCTGGAAAAGGTGAGCGGCTCTTTCCTGAATACGGGCGGCTGCTTTTCGTGCCACGCGCAGAACCTTACAGCGCTCGCCGCCAGCTATGCGAAGGCTCATGGCCTGCCGGTGGACAGCGACTTGCAGCAAAAGCAACTGGCCGGAGGCAAGGCTTTCTTCGCGAGTTCGAGCGACCAGCTCTTACTGCGCTTCGACCCTCCCGGCAGCATCGATACGCTCGATTACACGCTGCTCCACTTTTCCACCGCCGATCAGAAGTCCGATCCCGCGGTTGACGCTTTGATTCACAACGTCGTCGCCGAGCAGATGGCGAACGGGAGCTGGCACAGCGGCGGCATCGCACGCGCCCCGATGCAGGACAGCGATATCGTTCGGACGGCTCTTTCAATACGCGCAATCCGGCGGTTCGCGTGGGACGGAAGAAAACCGGACCTGGCCGCCCATGTGGAATCCGCGCATGCATGGCTGCGACATGCCACGCCCACTTACAGCGAAGAAGGCGTGATGCAGATCCTGGGCCTGAAATGGGCTGGAGAGACGGACGCGCAGCTCGGGCCGCTCGCGGCGAAATTGGCCGGTCAACAGCGCATGGACGGCGGCTGGTCTCAAAATCCGAATCTTCCGAGCGACGCTTACGCCACCGGACAGACGCTTTTCGCTCTGGCCGAAACCGGCCTGGCGCCTTCCTCGCCAGTGTACCGGCGTGGCGTTCAATTTCTCTTGCGAACACAGCACGCCGATGGTTCGTGGCAGGTGAAGAGCCGCGCGCCGAAACTGCAGCCGTATTTTCAAAGCGGCTTCCCTTACGATCATGACCAGTGGATCTCCATGGCCGGCACTGCCTGGGCGACGATTGCGCTCACAATGGCGGTTGAACCCAACAAACAGGTGGCTCGTATCGGGTTGAAAGATTAG